>JBDOMS010000351.1:0-5697 GCA_039831735.1 Pirellulales bacterium | reverse complement strand
TATGGTTGTGCAATGGGAAGATAGATTTTTCAAAGGAAACCGTGCACATACCTATCTTGGACCAGTGGATCACCCAGAAGCATGTGGTCAGGGTGATGGAATTTCACCGGGGAATCGGTACCCAGACTTTGTGGCTATTGCCCAAGGATTTGGCTGGCAGGCCGAAACCGTGTCAGACAAGGGTGAGCTTGAGGCCGCACTCACTCGACTCATTGATGCGGAAGGGCCAGCATTATTGGATTGTCAGGTTCCGTATCAAGAGCATGTGCTCCCAATGATTCCTAGTGGTGGAACAGTCCGAGACCTTATCAAAAAATAGTCTGAACCAACGTGGTGTTAAGGTCTTATTGACTTAATCAACGATCATGGTGCCTTCAGCGGGATTGTGCGTGCAATCTCGAAAATGTTGTGCGACTTTTGCAGTGAGAGGTCCGGGGATCATGTCTAGAGTACGGCTATTTATTTCTCGAACCGGAGTGATTTCTCCCATGGTTCCGGTCACAAAAATTTCATCTGCATGTGCAAGTTCAGCCGATGGGATATCCTGAACGCTACAGTCGATGTTGTGTTGCTGACAGATTTCAAGGATGACTTTTCGGGTGATGCCTTCAGGGCAGGCGTGTGTTGTTGGAGTGAGGATGCAGCCGTGGCGAACGAGAAAAATATGTGTTGAGCTTGTTTCAGCAATCATTCCATTTGGATCAAGCAAAACAGCATCATCAACGCCAGCATTGTTGGCCTCAATTTTAGCAAGGATACTCGTGAGTTGATTACAGCTGTGAATATTTTGATCAAGCACATTCGCGAATGGGCGACACTGTGAGGAAGTGATGAGACCGATGCCCTCGGAGTTGTTAAAGACCGGCGGTTTGTGCTCAGCAAGTATAAAAAAAGAACATCCCATCTGGTTTATTCTTGGATCAAGACCACTTGTGTACTTGAGACCTCGTGATACAGTCAGCCGCACATGCACGCCATCCGTCATCGAGTTTGCCGAAAGAGTCCGACGGACTTCACGAATGAGGATATCATCAGATGGAAATCCTTCATACGATAGAGCGAATGCACTTTTCCGAAGTCGATCGAGATGAGCATGCAACCGAAAGACTCTCTTTTGATAAAGACGGAGACCCTCCCAGACGGCATCACCATTTTGAACACTTGAATCAAAGGGAGACACTCCGGCCTCACCACGAGGTAAAAGTGTACCGTTGATGTTGATGATCAGTTTGTCGTTGGCTGGGTTTCGCTTTTGGAGCATGAGAGAAGTTGTTCGTACAGTGAAACGGCTTCATCTAAAAATGGAACGTTTGGCTCAGGCAGAGGAGAATCTTCAACGGGGGCGGGTGTAAACCCGGTTGATTCCCAAATCTTTTTATACCAGTGCGGTGCCCAGACTCCATCTTGAGGATGTTGACCAGTTGGCCAATGCAGCATTGAGGACTTCCAGGAAATGCCAAATGCTTCACATAAACGCTGAAGTGTCGACTTGGGGCGGAGTTGTAGATCATGGGCATCAATGATTAAGGGTGGATGACGGCGAGTTTGCCTGAGATGCTTGTAGAGAAGCACCTGCCAAGGAAGCCCAGTCTCAGTAAGTGTCATTGAGGGAAATACCCGTAGGTAACTGTGAATAACCCGGGCGGGGTGACGAATGAGAAAAGCATGCTCAATACGTTCCAGCCATGGTGCGAGCATCGTTTTATCCATATGTTGGGCCATATGCTTTTGATACCAGATTGGTTTCTCAAGTGGCGCTGGTCCCTCGGCCATTTGGCACGCTACTTTCTGCCAATCCTGTGGTTGGCTAGAAAGCACGTCGAATCGTCCGGGATGACGGATGCCAGTCGTTGCGAGGTAGGAGGCATAAAAGGGCTCATCGCTTACAACGCAATCACAGCGCGATGAAAAACTTCGCATCAGTGCAGTTGAAAGATTTCGGGGACCGGACCAGACGGCGAGACGTCGCATAGAACACCCACAGGAATCATTCAACATTGAGCCAAAGCACGGGCTACGCTGCTGATTTCGTTTTGTATAGATACGGATTCATTGACGGATCATTATACATTTTCATTTGACGAAATACACGAAGCGGCCGTTGTCCAGAAAAAATTTCATTCAGTAATCGACTCAGTGCCTCAATAAGATGATCTCTTTGGACATCAAGAATCGACATCCGGTTTGCAGCTTTCTCTCGATGGTCAGGTGCAGCATCGGTACGATCAATCTGTTCCTGCATATGGTAGCGACGGAGTTCAAGTATGGAGAGTCGGTCTATCGCAGCGCCCGGGGTTTCAGTTGCAGCAGGAGCATGTGTCTCAGCAACAACACCCTGACGCTCAAGTTCTTCAATGAGCCAGTCATCTACTTTTTCAATTGCGTCATTTCGTTGTTGGTTGTATCCGTCAATCGCTCTCTTCACTTTTGCAATCTTTTCATCAGTCACATCAGGGGAGCGAGCAATGTCTTCTTCATGCCAAAGTAAAAAGTTGAAGCGATGAAGATCGCACACTTTGCCTGCAAGGCCTGTTTCTTCATGGTTGGGCTCCACCGTATGCCAGTGAGCGACAAGACGTGCAAGCAGGTTATCAACTTGAGAAACGGTGACGGGAAGAGCATTAGTCATTGTCATAATAAAACTCCTTCTAAAAAGTCGACATTTTGATGTGTTTGCTAGGCTGCGGCTCGTAGTACAAGGCAGAGGTTTGATCCTCCAAAACCAAAAGAGTTCGTGGCCACGGTGTGGATGGATGTAGCTCTGGACTCATGAGGAACATGATCAAGGCCGCAGCCTTCGTCAGGATGGTCAAGGTTGATTGTCGGTGGAACTGCCTGGTGCTTGATGGCAACGAGACAGGCCAAGGCTTCAAATGCAGCCGCTCCACTCACAAGATGGCCAGACATACTCTTGGTAGAACTCACAGGCGTGGTATCGGCATGAGGGCCAAGTGCCATGCGAATAGCACCGGCTTCCGCAGCATCGCCGACAGGAGTGCCAGCAGCATGAGCGTTGATGTAATCAACGTCTTCGGCACGAATGCCAGCGTCTTCGAGTGCCATTGAGATGGTGCGACTGGCTTGTTTCGGATCAGTACAAGGAGCAACCATGTGAGAAGCATCACTCGACATACCGACCCCTGCTAATTCAGCGTAGATATGTGTATCCCGTACTCGAGCAGACGTGAATCGCTCTAAAAGAAAAAATGTCCCACCCTCTGCCATGACAAACCCATCACGATCGCGATCAAAAGGGCGTGAGGCTTTTTTTGGATTATCGGTACGGCGTGAGAGAGCACGTAAATTATAGAATGCAGCAAGAGAAGTCGGACTGAGTGTGTCACACCCGCCAACGATACATGCATCGACCCATCCAGCATGAATCCATTGTCGGCCAAGGGCCATGGCATACCCACTCGATGCACAAGCTGCGGCTGTCGTCACAGCAGGACCATTGAGGTTGAAGATAGCCGTGAGCTGTTGTGCAAGTGTTTGCCTACACGATGACTGAAAAACCTGTGTTCCGTGATGAAGGTAGTCCTCTTCCCACACCTTGAGATTCTCTGCACCGAGACCAAGAACAAGCCCAATACGCATACCTGTACGATCTGAACCAAGAGCAGCATCCTCAATTGCAGATGCAACAGGGTGAATACAGAATTGTGCAAGGCGTGGAAGCGATTTGAACGTTGGTGCATCAAGTCCGGTCAATGAAGATGGAGGGACTGGAATGTCATCAACGGCGCCAGCAAATTGAGTCGTATCACGGGCGAAAGGACCTGGATCGATGGATTGAATTCCTGATGTTCCAGATAAGAGTGATTCAGCGATAGCGTCAAACGAATGTCCCATCGGAGTTACTGCCCCGACGCCCGTTACGACGACAGGATCGTACTCATTGTTGTCTTGAGCTTGGTCAAGCATTACGCAGCCTCCTTGCAGGAGGTCGACTCTCGTGAAATGATTCGAACAGCCCCCCCCCATGGAAACCTGTGTATCCATGGAGAGTTCTCACCCGTGCAAGAACATTGTGAAAGGGCCTTACCAAGTTTTTGAAGCGAAAGATCTGATTCTGTGTAGTCGTTGGCGGTTGAAGAACAGTGATCGAATTCGAGGCAAAGCCCCTTCCTTTCTTGAGAACGTGTGTTCGAACACGTTAGCCCTATGGCAATACCCCGACAGATGGGGTCTGTCGCAGGGTGGCCTGTTTCTTCGAGTATTGGCTCGTCATCCCATCCAGTAATCACAATCCATGCGGTGTCACACGCGATCTGGCCAGAAGGAAGAAGCCACGTACACGCAGTCAGCAAGCCTTCAGAAAGAGCATGTGAACCACCACTGACACCAATATTTGGTCCGTGCATGCCAAGACCGACACTGATCGCACCAGCGGGGGAATGCAGTGAACATTGTGGGACAATGTGCGTTGAGACTGTGACACCTCCACCCTGTTGTGCTTTGACGAGTGTTTGAGCTGCAGCGATTCTCCCAGCTTGACAGGAAGCAGCAATGACTCCGTGATATTCAAGTGAAGGAATCTCAGGAAGAGAGAGCAGCGCATTGAGAACAGCATGAACACCCATAACCGTTTGTTCATCAGCATGATGTAAGAAACGTTTCGGTAAGGGTGGGGCCAAAGGTGGCGTTGTCTTTCTGAGAGAGGGAATACGTGAGAGAGGAGATGCACTGACACCATGTGCCATGACATTCACCATGCATCTGTTTGACGGCTGACCTACATTGGACGAAAGACGAGGCATTGGGCTGTCACGCCGCCTTTTTGGCTTCCTTTGCGGCAATCTTTTTTTCTAACGTGTCAAGTAAGTTTCCAACAGTTTCAGTCGTCTCAAGAAGTTCCGTCTCGATTTGAATATCAAATTCGCTTTCGATATGTAGGACAAGGCCAGCCATATCGAGAGAATCAAGGTTGAGTCCCTCTCGAAGTGATGTTGCGTCATCGAGGGCTGGAAAGGTTTCACCAGTCTCCTCTTCCAGCAGCTTAAGAACGATTGCTGAAAGTTCATTGCGATCCATAGAAGACCACTCCTGTTTTCGCTATTCAACGTGATCAGTGTTGTCGCTTGTGTATAACACTACTTCTTGCGACACGAAGGAGAGAAGGTAGCGGATGCAGTCCAGTACGCGAAGGTCAAAACAAACGGCTTTTTCAGTGTTTTTTAGAAGGTTTTTACCAGTGGGTGTGGCCGTTTCCTATGCATTAGTATTAGTTGTTGCGACACATTATCCGAGACCTGAAGATATTCTAAAATACTCCGGTTCCGACAAAACACTGCATTTTTGTGCGTATTTCATTCTTGGGGGTGTGGTGACTGTGGCCGTTTGGTCATTTATTTGCCGGTCTTGGTGGAGTATCGGTGCACTTGTCATCGTTCTGAGTGCCTTTGCAGGACTCGATGAAATGACTCAACCACTATTCAACAGAAATGCTGAATTCCTGGATTGGATTGCTGATTGTGGAGGTATTTTGGCAGGAGCGACCCTGATTGTTGTTACCAGTGATAATGGGATGCCCTTTCCCCGGGCCAAGGCAAATCTATATGACGGCGGTAGCCATGTACCCATGGCTATCATGTGGCCCTCAAGAATCCCACCAGGCAGAATCCTGGATGACTTTGTCAACACAACTGATCTCGCTCCCACCTTTTTGGAAGCAGCAGGGATAGCCATACCTGAAAG
>JBDOMS010000251.1:0-5701 GCA_039831735.1 Pirellulales bacterium | reverse complement strand
ATTGTCCAGCAAAACCTTGAGTCAGTTGCTCTTGATTGTTTGAAATGATTTGCTTGAATTCATTGAGCGTAGTAAACGCATGACCATTTTCTAGAGTATCAGCCGAATCGATGGGGTGCGGTTCTTGTTTTGACGAAGTGTTCCTCAAACGATAGTGTGTTCTCCATTGCCCGGCAGGATCAAAATTCTCAAGTGCAAATCCCAATGGATCCATGCGTCGATGACATGATGCACAAACTGGATCACGTCTGTGTTTTGAAACCTGTTGACGAATGGATGATGCATTACGAATATCGGGTTCAATAGCAGGTACCCCAGATGGTGGTGGAGGAATTTCCATGCCGAGTATTTTTTCGGCCACCCATGCACCACGTATGATAGGCGAGGTGGAGCTTCCATTGGCCGTCACCTTCAGGATGGCTCCCTGAGTAAGGATCCCACCACGTGGTGAATCAGGTGACAGTTGGACGCGCTGCAGAGTGCTACCTTTGAAATCATCTATACCGTAATACTTCGCGAGCCGACTGTTGAGGTACGTTCGATCAGACAGCACAAGCTCTGAGATTGGGCGGTTTTCACGTAACAATTCTTCAAGAAAAGTGTGCGTTTCATCAACCATTGAGTTCTTTACCACGTTGTCAAATTGGCCAAAATATTTTCGGTCTGGTTGTGTGAAGTTAATTTGATCAAGATCTAGCCATTCCCCTGAGAAGTCTTCTACGAAAAGACGAAGACCTGTTCCTTGGAGAAGTCGGTCAACGGTTGAATGTATTGCTTTCGGATTATTCAATTGACCACGAGATGCTAGATCCAAAAGTTTTGTATCTGGGGGACGACCAGTCAGAAAGTAGGACAAGCGAGTTGCAACTTCATAGTCGTCAAGTTTGCCAGGTGATTCAGTGAAGAAGAAAAAACGAGGAGAACAGAGAATACTACGGTAAGCAGTTCGAAGAGCAGAAAGAAAATCTTGTTGCTGTTTCCACTGACTATGAGCAAGCAAGATGATCGGCTGAATGACAGCATCGTCTACAGGACGCCGAAAAGCTCTTTGCGCGAAGGACTTGGTCAATCGAGTCAGTTTATCTAAGGGGTGCAAAGGAGTAGGGCTCAGAGAGCCTTTCTTTTTTTCATGTTCCCAATGGAGGTTGCCGCAAAGTTGTTTGCGGATGGCATCATCATCAGGGCCACAATGTATTCTTTCCATTGTGAGTGTTTCTATGGCAACACCTGGGACATGTTGAGGTTCACCTTCTCCAGTGCCTACTTGTCCACCACTGAAACGTGCCTTTTTGAGGGTGACGTCTCCAGGCCGGATTTCAAGCATATGCCCTTTTGGAAGCCATGCCTCAAATTCAATAATCTGAGGATTCTCAGTGGCTTCAAACGATGTGACGAACTGAAGCAAGGGAGCACTTGAAACACAATACCCTGAGCGGACCGTACTCCAGACACCACCTCTTGCTGGAGCATTGATCGCACGTGATGTGAGATGGAAACGATACCAGCCATCTTCCGGAGCCGTTGTCGCTGGCAGCCTTCCGTAGAACGAGATTCCGGCAGACCATACGACTGCCATACCATGCAGCATTTCAGGTTCACGGCACCGTCTCCCGGGATCTTTGCGTGCGATGTCTTTTGCATTCCAGGTATGACAATCGTTGTCAGTGGGCATAGCGGCTCTGCGAAAGGCTTCATCAAGGGCATTATCTACCACGGTGAGGTGGCTCTTGAGACGATGGTGAGAGATAGTCTGTCGTTCAGCATTGGTAGTAAATGCGGTCGGTCTCCCTTCGATTGGAATCAAATTAGCTAAGGGGATATCTATTCCAAGCAAGGCATGAAGAGATCGTTCTAATTCACGTGGAGAAAGTTGTCGTCCCTGGACACGACCCTCTCGTAAGTCATGAGCGTTGATTGATTCACAAAGCCACGTGCTTACTTGTTTGAGAAATGTATATCGTTCTTCACTTAAAGGAGCGGCAGAATCTTTGGGGGGCATTTCACCATGTTCAACACGTTCGATGATTCGTGCCCATCGGCGGTCGTCTATTTGATTCATGCCGGCGGGTGACAGCCTGGTAAGATTGAGATTTCCTTCACTGGAATCACCCGAGTGACAGTCAAAGCAATGTTTTGCAAAGAAACCACGCACTCCTTTCGGCAAACGAGAAGGAGTCTCAAGGAGTTGTTGCGTCTTGGCTTGCTTGCTTGGAGGAGACTCAAGACCGACGGTATTAATTGCAATGATTCGGTATGTGTGACTCGAGTTAGGCTGAGCAGTTGTGTCCGTATATTGAAGCCGAACAAGAGGTTGTGTCGGGGTGTCACTGTAAAGAAGATTTTGAAAAATTGGGCGACCAAAGCGATTGTTGGGCATTTCTGGAAGTGATACGAGGCGTTCGCTGTCGCGCTCAATGATGAATCCTTGCAGGCCGCTTTCAAGATCAGCGTGCACATCCCATGTAAGGGTATTGTTATTGAGTCGTAGATTTACAGGAGCTGGGGGTGGGGTTGTATCTGTAATCTGTGTGTCTTTCACATACTGCTTCCATGCAATCGCAAGAGATTTATTTGGAAGCCAGCACATCTGAAGAGGATCATCCATGTAGTCTTCTTGTGAAACAATCGTATCTCCATTAAGTGAGCCTAACCACGATCTATGGATTGGCATCGGTAAAAGGTCGTCTCCATGTTTGTTTGGCAGCCGTGCCGTCAGGCAGGCATCAAGCCATGGGATAGCAAGATACCGTTGATTACCGCATTCATGGCCAGTAAGTGGGTCGATTGCCACGCCTATGAGACCTCCCAGAGAGCGTATTGAATTGAAAAAAATTTGATTTGCTGGCCAGACTTTCTTAAAGCGATTGTCTGTGACAGAGACACCTTCTTTTGTTCCAAGGTTGCACATCATTGGCACCCCAAGAATGCTCGGCTTAAGCGTATGCGGTTTGATAGAAGGTCGATCATTATCTGCAACAAATAACGGTATGCCTGATCGAAGCCATACTGCCACCGTGCGTTCTGGATGGAGAATGGCCATGCCACCCACCCAGTGGCCACCACCGCTGTGCCCCCACAAGGCCCAAGGGAGGTTTACCAATTCAGGATGAGCAGTCAGTTGACCAAGATCCTTGAGTGCCCGTTGAAATGTTTTTGCTGATCCATTTCGGGGATCACACCACATTTGGCAATCTGCCTTTTGCGGTTGCTCATAGGTTGGTGAGAGGAGGGCACACTTGTGTTTTCTTGCGAGTGCTTGCCAGTGAAAATCAAAAGCTCCTGTGAGGCCAGATGAACATGAGCCCTCACCGCAGCCATGTTGGTGAACAATAATTCCCTGAAGTTTGTGGGTGTCTTCGGGAATCCATATTGTGAAGGTTGCCGGGAAAACAAGCTCTGCGTCTTCTTTAGATGCTTCATATCGAATACGGAAGTATGGTGGATGCACAGGTGGACGAATGTCATATGGACTTTCCTGGGCAAGGCATACGACTACTGATTGAATACAAGAGAGAAGCAATACCGTTACAAGTGATTTTGATAACAACATCTTTAAGTGGTCCTCAAAAAAATCTATAAGACACACAATACAGAATTGCACATCCGTAACCTCTTTTCTGCAATTCTAAGCAGATGGCTTTTCAGCAACAGCAGAAAATGTATGGCCCACAGGAACGGCTTGAATTTTTCCCTCTTCGGCAACCAGAAGGCCTCCTTTGAACACTTTTATTGGCATGGAGAACATCTCTGCGAGATCAGCATTTGGGCGATACACTGTGATATCTGCATCAGCACCGGGACCAAGATGTCCTTTGTGAGGAAGTCCAGCAATTTTTGCAGGGGCTGCTCGAGTAATTATGCAAAGTTCTTGAAGACTCAATTGGCGACTAATCTTTTTAAGAGGACTTCTTTTTCGTACTGAGGGATGGATTCGGCTGAACGCTTCACGTCGAAAGCCTTCATCACCAAGAAGTTTCATGAGTGTTGGATATGCAAGAAAGTGTGCACCATTTGGATGGTCTGTTGATAGCGCAACACGCCATAAATCATCAGTCGTAAGAAACCATTCAAGACCAATGGCCCATTGCCATGCATGGATCAAACTCTTTTCGCGATACTTTATTGGAAAAATGCCACATCCGCCCTCTAGATACATATCATGCAACGAAAGTGGTACATTCGTACTATGAGCCAGATGTTCCGCTGCAGCAGAATCACCAGTCATCGCGACTGTATCGCCAAAGAGAACCTGACCCACGTCGAGTGTAAGTTCCTCATGCTGGTTGAACCAATCGACGAGAGGTGATACGCCAGAGCCGAAAGAGTCTTCGTCGAGGTCACCTCCGGTGTAGCTATGGAATTGCACATGCGCTAAATGTGCTCGTATACCATCGAGCGTTTTCATCGTCTCAAGCATTGTACGCCAATTCCCAGGAAGTCCGAGATGAGCTGTATGAATATGCAATGGATGGGGAAGAGATAGTGTTTGAACAATACGAGACAGTCTTTCCAGCAAAACTCGTGGAGTGGTGGATCGACATGGAAGGACCGTATCAAGATCATGGTGGTCACCACGTCGTCCGTATTTCCAAAATGATGAGCCTCCTGGATTAGCAACTTTTACAGCCCATCCTTTTCCATCGCAGATTGTTTTTGAGATCAGTCGAGCCGCTTCTTTTAGATCGTTACGATCAATTGCTGTGACGGTCGACTCTTCATCAGCAGCGAGTAAATAAATGCCCTTATCGAGAATTGGCATGTCAGCCAGTTCCAAGTGAGCCAAAGAGGCAGCAGATGGAGCAATCGCAGCATCAAAAACAGTTGTGTATCCAAGTCCCGAGTAAAGTGCTCCGGTGGTATGAATTGTTGGTACCGCTGCTGGATTTGTTCTAGCAAGTTGCGGCGAGATTCTTCTGCCGAGTCCTACTTTTGTTCCTGCGACATGCGAGTGGATATCAACGCCACCCGGCATAAGGATATAGCCGTGCACATCGATTTTTTGATAGTCAGACGAATCATCTGGTGGAACAATTATTTTTCCGTCTCGTATCCATACGTCTGCGATTACCCCGTCTCGCTGGTTTGTAGGGTCGTAAATCTTTCCACCAGTGAGTACAAGGCAAGACGTATAACCCATGATTATTTCCTCAAACCGGCGGCTGCAGTTTTGAGTAACGCTATCGTTGATGCAATCAGCTTCACCAAAGTTTCTGATGAGTAGCTACTCAGTTGAATAATTTCGATGTCAGGGTTTTCATTGAGACAATCGTGGATGTGATTTGATAATTTGCCTGCAGTCACTACACAGTCCACCTCCTTTCTCATGATCAGTTGTTCAGCAGATGCTTCATGTGGAAGAAATCGCCCTCCTGAACGGTTTGCTTTTTCAATGGCACCAGCTGCGCCATAACGCCATGTCAGTATTGAAGCAGCATCAGTCAAGGCACGATGAGCTAAGGAGATCTCAAAAGCTGGCTTGTCATGTGAGATTTCTCGAATCAGCTGAGTAATACTCCATGGGCCTAGCCCAACATGATCAGAAGTATGATCTGAAATGAGTGCAAGGCAGTCAGCCTTTTCGATTGCCTTGGCGAGTATTGTACACTGTTGTTTGATTGCGGAATTAACAACATCGTGATCCTCTGAATGTATTAGATATTGTAAAAGCCGAGCAGCTTCAACAGCCTTTCCATGCGGACAG
>JBDOMS010000645.1:0-5725 GCA_039831735.1 Pirellulales bacterium | reverse complement strand
CCAAGAGCAATGAGTTTTGCGAGACACTCATCTCGTTCTCGTGATCGCTCAAGGTCAGACCAAGATGGATCCTGAGCTTGTAGAAACGAATCATAAGAAGCCGGTAGTGTTGAGCCTTGGCGAGCCAGACGCTGGATAACTCCTTGGTCAAGTCGTGTGAGCCGCATTGCCTCTACGCGATAATCGAGAAATGCTTCCCAACAAAGTGGAAAAAGCTTTGCAACGATTTCATGACCAATCGTTTCAGCATACTGTCGAATTTCAAGTTGGGCATGAGAGTCCATTCGGAGCGCAAGAAAATGAAAGAGATTATGGATATCAATTTTCCAGTACGCTTCGGTATACGTTGAGAGAGGCAGATCTTTGCGGGCCTGCTCCCTCGCGATCCCTGCTGCCAGTCGGTCTTCATATACTCGCCGAGCATTGTTCTGCAATTCGGTTTCGGCTGCTGAAAGAGTTTGTCCCTGTTGTTCTTCAACAAGCCCAGCAGATCCTTGTCTGTTATTGGTGGCTTGTGCTCGCCATTCTTTATCGGAGGTCGTTTGCATGGCATCGATGGCAAGGGAGTACCGTGTGGAATACTCATTGACACTGGCTGTTCGGTGACGAATCCACTGCCTCCAACAATCCATTGGTACCCGCACCACAAATTTAATTTCTGCCATCTCAAATGGTGTTGTATGAGCGTGCCGCATAAGATAACGAATCAACTGACGGTCATTGCTCACCTTCCGTGTTCCCTCGCCATAACTCACGCGGGCTGCTTGAACAACAGAGCTGTCATCACCCATGCAATCCACTAAAGCGACAAAGCCGTCGTCAAGAACAGAAAACTTTTTCCACCGGAGTGTCTCAAGAAGCCTAATGCGATCTTCGGGAGAGGTTGCATGAAAATTGTTGGACTGGCACTGGCTCATCATGTGGCTCCTTGACGTGGAAGTCCCACAAGATGAGGTAGAGGGCCTCGGCGGTCAATCCTTACCCCATAGTTCCTGTAACAAGACGGCTAGTTGGCGGGCGTCGTCAGTATTCACGATGTGATCGATCCTACTCTGTGGCACCCCCAATTTTGCGAGTGAACCGGCAATTGATTGCCAAATTTTGACCCGTTTTTTCCCTTCGGCGAGATAGAGATCGGTCACTTTCTCACCGAGCTTTTGGATGAGGGCAGTATCAAGATTTTCATAGTAGTTCTTGACTATTGACTGTTGATATTTGCTAAGTTCTGCCATTCTTGTGAACGCTGTCTGGAAGGAAAGAGGAGAGACGGCTACAGTAACGAGATTAGAAATACTATCGGCAATCACGTTCCATCCATCGAGAGATTTTCATGCCCACGATCACATTTACGAATGAAAAGAAAGAAATTCAAGTTCCAAACGGATCGAACCTAAGAAAAGAAGCACTGCAGGCGGGTGTTGCGCTTTATCCCGGAGTGCATAAAGTACTGAACTGCCATGGAATGGGTAGTTGCGGGAGTTGTAGGGTGCTGATTACGAAAGGCATGGAAAATACAAACAAGAAAGGCATTCTCGAATCTGGCCGATTAGCCGTTTCCCTTGCTTACATTGGGAATGAAGAATCTATGCGACTAGCCTGCAAAACACGTGTCAATGGTGATATCACAGTGACGACATGTCCGTCGATGAATCTCTACGGGGAGAACTTCTTTAGCTAAATGCTTAGAAAGCATCCCATGCGAAAAGAGAATGTTACTCCATACTTTTTCTCAACGTCCTTTTCTTGAAGCCATGAAAGAAGTGATTGCAGTTGTGAGACCATTTTTGGCTGAGCGCCTCCTTGAGGACTTGCGTTTTGCACCACTAGAAGCATGTACGGTATGTGAAGTAAAGGGGTACGGGCGTCAGAAGAGCTATTTGGATCAATATGGTGATAGTGACTTTGCCTTTGCGTTTCTTCCAAAGGTTGAAATCAAGCTATGGGTTCAAAATTCGTGTGTTGATGACGTTCTTTCACGAATAGCGGCAGTAACTCGCACAGGCCGTATTGGGGATGGAAAAATCTTTGTTCTGTCGGTACAGGAAAACCCATTAGTCTAGAAAGATTCCCGTCGCATACCAGATTCCGTTTGTTCCACGACGAATGTCATAGCCGTATGCAACCGGCTTATTGCGAACCGTTTGCCAATGGCCAGAAGAGTGTCTCCAACTGGCAACACAATCAACACATGAGTCAAGAAGATCTTGGTTTTTCCAACTTTCGGCACAGATTTCGGAGGCATGGCCGTTATGTCCCGTGTGGTGAATGATCTCCCGCGACCGTGCCGCCCAGTCGTGATGACCCTGCTTGAGAATGCTTGCTTGATAGGCTGAGTGTGATGCAGCTTTCTGACACAGGTAATCGCGGCATTCAGATGCTGTACTCTGAGGCTTTTCAGGATGGATTCGTACGGCAAGTATCATTGATCGTTGGGTGAGTGTTCCAGTTGGCATGTTTGCAAGTTCATCAATGTGGAAAGGCATAAAGCTGTAATACTTGCCAGGTGTTTTTGGTAAGATAGAAACAATGCGTCCTGAAAGTGGTCCAGTTGTGCAATCAACGACAAAAACCCCAGGGCCTTGTCGCATTTCTCTTAATGACGGAGCAGCGATAAGTGTGTCTGCATCTTCCAGCGTTAAAAAGCAAAAAACCCATTCGTGCGTGCTCTGCTGGAATAAGGTGCGAGTCTTTTCCGTTAAGAGATGCTTTCGTACACCATCACTTTTTTCTTGACCATGGGATTCAATTGAAACCAAGAGGAATGCTTGTCGTTGGTTTGCAAGCTCCAGTGCAGTGAAGTAATCCTGAGTTTCGGGGAAAGCATGAGCTTGTTCAGTGGCCCAGACAGCGAGAAACACTAGCAGTATCACCGTGACCCAATGCAAAAAGGTTGTGTTAAAGAAACGAAACGTCAATCGTAACGACTCAAGACTGTGTGATGATGAGTGCTCATGTGGAGTGTGTAGTAGGGGTATTAAAGTGAGGAAAAACCGTTCTGGTGTATACCTTGACGAGCGGCTGGTTGAGATTCGGGCAGTACAAGGGTGTGGCTTTTTATTGATTTTCGATCGTCTTAGAAACTGCAAGTTCATAGTTTTTAGGGCCATTCTGAAGGTTTTTTGTAAAGTTATCACGTTTTCTCCAAAATTGTTGATGTAGCATGATGTGTGAAAAATCAGCACAATCGCTACACTCCCGTTCATCTCCCCATTTTTACTCAATTCAGACAGGCGGTCTCCATGGCTGATTTTTTGAATGTGACCTACCCAGCCTCACTTCGTCGAGTGCAAAGCGCTCTTCTCTGTGTGGTGGTGGGTTGTGCTGCACTTACGGTTCATGCTGAACATCTCAGTGACGTTGCAGTTGATCCAACCATTGGTAAGGAATCATTCCGTACAGTGTCCTCGTCAGATATGTCTGCTGCTGCATCAAAACTTCGTGCCGTATTGCGTCCACTCAATGTGCTTCTGTCTCGTAGTAAAAGTGGTGATGATTGGAAGGAGTATCTTGATTGGTCGACATTGAATGAACAAGCAGCGTCAGGCACTCATGCTGATGTACTCATATTGTTAGAACTTTATCGTTTGCTGGATGCAGATGAACCTGGTCTTGAAATGCCGCAATTCACTTCCGTCCGGCGAGCTGTTGGAGCCTATCTTGATGCGGCTGATGCTGCTACGAACCCAAAAGCGCAGGCGATTTTTGACCAACGCATTCAGAAAATGAAACAACTACTTAGCGTGGCTGCTGAAAAAGGTACAACAGAATCTCTTGAATCTCTCGGCCCGCTCTTGGCTCGCCTCGAGGGCTCATGTCAAGCTCCTGCTACTGTCGCTCGTGTCCGTTCAGTTGTAAATCATTCAAATCTATATCTTGATGTGCAAGAAAGTTTACTTGCATCGGCTGTCAATCGAATTGTTGATGAGCACGCTCCAATCAATGAGGTCATTCTTGGCACACGAGTTCAAGGTATGGGTCATACAACAGGCAATGTCCTACTTGATTTTGTCTCTTCCTCAAACGCAGCAACAGTCGATCTCTTACTTAATGCTACAAACCATTCGACGACCTGTAGTAGTAAAGGGCCAGTTACGGTGCATACTGTTGGCACAACGAGGCTTGATGCGAGAAAGAGGATCATTATCGACGACAAGAAAGTATGTTCTCAGCCGGCAGTGGCCTCTGCGCATGTAAATACGAGTACTGCTGGTATTGGAGTAAAGTCAAAATTTGCGAAGAACTTGATCTGCAAAATGGCGAGGAAGAAGATTGCAAAAGTGCGTCCACAAGCTGAGGCAATTTCCCGAGTCCGTGCGGAGTCAAAGGCACGTCGTCAATTTGAAGATCAGACCTCTGGTGAGTTGTCTCGCGCTGCTCGTGATTACCAGCAGAAGTTTCGTCGTCCATTGCTTGAGCGCGGTTGGTATCCTGAATTACTTAATCTCAGCACAAGTGACGTTACGATGTCTGTCGAAGCTCGAAAGGCACTTCCCGATCAGATTGCTGCGTTTACAGCTCCACCGTCATGTGATCCAGACAATGTTTTGTCAGCTCGAGTTCATGAAACAATGGTCAATAATGCTGCTGAAATCACCCTTGCTGGTCGAACGATCACGCAAGAGTTTGTCGAAGAGCAGATCAAAAAGAATAATGGCACATTGCCAGAGTCTCTCGATAGTGATCCTGATCAGCCTCCGTGGTCCATCACATTTGCCAAGCGGTTGCCTGTTCAGTTGGATGTTGATAACGATCGGATGAAGATCACTGTGCGAGGCAACCGATTTACTTCGGGGGATAGAGAATTCCCAGCGATGGACATTTGGGCAGCGTATCGCATCGAAACTACAGATAAAGTCATTCGACTTATTCGAGAAGGTGACGTGCAGATTTATCCACCTGGGTTTGTGCCTGGAGGTGGCGAAAAGTTGACCGTATCAGAGACATCCTTACGACGCATTCTTCAAAAACGATTTAATAAAGTGTTCAAGGAATCTATTGATGTTGAGCCACTTGAATTACCAGGAGAATTAGAATCTGCAGGCCCATTGCCAATGGAACAACTTGTGGCACAAAAAGATGGTTGGCTTGCTGCAGGATGGCGTAAAAAGGATGTCGAAAACGAGAATAAGAAGGTTGTATTGATTCACAGTCAGAGCGATATATCCGTTGCAGGTCTCGGAAGTCTATGAATAAGAACACACTCAATGAAGCCATTGATCTTGTTCTTGCGGGAGATTGGGAGCGGGGACATGACATTGTTCAGCAGGATGAGAGTGACGCGGTAGCGTGCTGGATCCATGCTGTGATTCATAAAATTGAGGGAGATTTTGGCAATGCAGGCTATTGGTATAGGAAATCTGGTCGACTCGCTGACATGGAACGTGAGACCTCTGATGAGTTGCTAGAGATCAAACAGTTTCTGGAGCAGAAGTCCTGAAGCAGAAGAATAGAAATACTTAGCAAGCGTTATTCCACAATTGTTGGGTGGAGTGTTTCAAGAGGCCGAACCCAGATGTTTCGGAATTGAACTGGAGCTCCATGATCCTGAAGTCGAATGGGCAAAGCTTCAGCATGTTTTGTGTATCGAGGAGGAGCATGATAAAAAGTCCCACCCTTGATCTCAGTGTCGGAATGAATGGCGATCCCGTTATGAAGAACACTGATTCGTGCTGGTTTCTCAAGAGACCCATCATCCTGAAAATGGGGCCGTGAAAAAAGAATGTCA
>JBDOMS010000588.1:0-5735 GCA_039831735.1 Pirellulales bacterium | reverse complement strand
AAAAAACCCAGTCCCCGCTTCTGTCTTTTGAGGACTGATTGTTTGTTTGCCCACAGTGAGCTCCACCAATTCTTTCTGCCCAAGGAGATTTCTCCCACGGCCGATTAAGGCACCCACTGCATCAGCTGTTGCGCGACTTCCTGGCCATCGACTGGTCCGCTTCTGAGAAAGAAGCCAAACCTTAAGGGCTTCAACGGCATCGGCATCCCCTGCGACTTCATCAAATGCCTCAATCATAATAGCTTGTGTCGCAATGGGAGCATGCGCCCAACTCCACCAACCCGGGTGAGGATCTCTCCACCACATTCCTTGCCAGGTATCAGTTTCCTCTCCTGGTTGCACATCCGCGTCAACCGCTCGCTGCTTGAGACTCTCAATGATGGACCGTGCGGCTTCTTTGTTCCCATAACGAGACATTGCAATGGCAAGTTGTCCCTGAGACCGTCGAGCATCAAGCTTCATCCATGATGTTTCAGCAACATCAAATGCCCACGTGATTGCCTCCATTGCTTTGTCCGTTGGTGGGGCATGCTGTGTAAAAAAACTTCTCGCGTACAGGGCATAAACACCAATTGGAGTAAGAACCATATCGTCAGGCGATTTACTCCATTGCCTTAATGCTCGTTCTCGTTCTTTGATGAGCCTCTTGTCGAGCCAAGGAATCGCTCGGAGTGCCGTTTGAAGATTAATGTCCACTCCTGCCATATTCAGACGGCCAAAACCAGTAATAATGCCAAGCGTGACAGAGTCACACGTCCGACCACCGGGAAACCAGGGCCAGCCACCATCGGTATTTCTCAGTCTTTCAAGCCTTTCGATATTCTGTCGTACTTCATTGTTTGCTCGATTCGTATCAAAGAGGAGTGCGATGCGAGCCCGCGCTGCTGTTTCGTCAACGGCATCACGAATCCATGGTGTTTCAGACAGTAACGTTTTGAAAAGGTCCGCATTTCTTTCTAAAGGACTCGTCAGTGTTTCCGTATGTTTCCACAGTTCAAAGATTTTTTGAATCTGAGGATCACTCGTAGCAAGATGTCGAGCAAACATGTTGGCGTAAAGACGACTGAAAAGACCTTCAGTGCTTTCATCTGTTTCCTCCATGATGACGGGAAGAGCAAGCACTGCATACCAGGCAGGATTTGAAACTGCTTGAATGACGAGTGACTGATTCTGGATACCGTCAGGCGTCTTGTGTGCTGGTGTGCTGTTTGATAATCGCTCAAGAACAACATCACGTTTGCCAGGACCGCGAATGGTAATCGGCACTGTTTCAGTTACTAGCACACGTCGCGGGAGGACCGGGATATATGCCTCTTCGCCATCCGCTACCTGCCTGCCGGACTCAGAAGCAGTCCCAGTCGCAAGATATCGAAGAACATTTGTTCCATCAGCAATCCCGACATTGAAGAGCACGGCTTGGGACTCACCAGCAGCAAGATCAAACGGTTTTTCTGAAGGGCCTTTGATAAGCTGATCTCGATTGGTATCTGTCTGTGCATCCGCAAGAGAGAATTTCACGGTACCAGCAAGGCGACCTGTCGAGGCATTACTCACCTTAATTGGAATGCCGACAGTATCGCCCTCACGAAAAAACCGTGGCATCAGTGGTTCAACCATCAAGTCTTTGGATGAGATACATGTATCTGAAAGTGTGCCACTGCGTAGGTGAGCATCATGGGCAAGACCCTTAAATTGCCAGGTTGTCAACGTGTCTGGAACAGTGAATTCAATGGTGACGAGCCCATCCTTTCCGCTTGAGAGAGAAGGCATAAAAAAAGCGGTTTCAATAAGGTTTCTTCGAGGGGGAGGAGACGATGGCTTCGATGTGATTGGTGTGTCATCTACAGTGACTCCGGCATTACTAACCAAACCCTCTTTATCATCTCCTAAAAATGAATTCTGTTGATCAGCGCTTGCTTCAGCTGCTTTTGACATGATGGATCGTGATCGCATCATTGGTGCCTCAGCCACACCTTCCATTGCCATTTCATCACTTAAAAATTGTGCCCCATACATTGGCATTCGACTAAACATTCTTCCCCCTCTTGGCACGCCAAACGGTGGTCGCAGTTCTCGAAAGCTTATGGCAGGAACATTGACATACTTTGTCGCAAAGCTTCCACGAACATGCCGGAGAGTTTCGGGTGCATTACTAAAGGTGAGATTTATCCAGCCAGACTCACGGCGAAAGAGTCCGTTTAGACCAGAGTCTGGCCATGCATGGGCAGAGAGTGCATCAAGTGACTTGTCGTAGAGTACTGCGATCAGTTCCGCAGTTTGGGGAGATGCCTTACCAGTAATCGCATTGGCGACACTCTTTATTTGTGCTCTCCAGACTTCTTTTGAGCCGGGTTCCGTTTTTCGAGTGAAACGATCCCACTCGATTGTCAGTTGTTTGTCCTTCCATGGCACGTCGACAGTTTGGTGTTGACGGTGGAGCCGGCCCTCTTTGACGATCCATGCATTCACAGTAAAGCCGCCACGATTTGCATCGGTGACGTCGAATATAATCGGCCATTGTGTTTGTCCAGGTTTTGTCCAGTATCGCTTCAATATTTTTCCAGCCTGAGAGATTTCAACATGCACCCGTCCGGATTCGTAGCCTGTACCGATCAGTGCTGTGAACGTCTCACCTGGAGCAACAGACTCATTTTCTGTTTTTAGAACGAAAGCACGCTTCGCGGTATAGTGTTTTGAGTTTGGATTGATCACTTCAACAAGACTGGTTGCTCGCACAGCAGGTGTTGCACCCTTGGCTGGTACTTCAAAGGTCACGCGATAGAGGCCTACAGGCAGATCAGTCGCAATGAGTTTCTTACCACTTACGGTATCTGTTGAAAGTGTGGTTTCAAAAACGGTCGCACCGTTACTCCAGGTTTCTGGAATAGCTGGATTGGGAGCAGGAGGTTCGAGTGGTTTGAGCTCATGATGAACGCGTGGAGATGGCTGGTTGCCAAAAAAGTTCCCACGATCAACATGCGATGGCTGAACAAGTCGATGCACCTTGAGTACACCGGTGCCAGTCCGTGGCTCACCATCAAGAGTCGAGGTTGCAATAGTGATATCAACGTGAGCCGAGGTGCCATTGGCAACAGACTGCCATTCATCCACAACAAGAGATGCATCAATATCCGTATATCCAGCACGAATTACTTTCTCATCAGACCGAGTTTCTCCACCCCGATCGGTGACCTCTGCAACCACTTTGTACGTAAACACTGGGAGAGATTCTTTGGGTACCGAGCGATCTGCAAGGGCCGGAAATACAATCTGAAACGTGCCAGTGGCATCCGTCGTTGTGGTACCGCGGGCAATACGCTGCGCGCCGCCATCGAAAGGAAGCCATGGAAAAAAAGAGCGACACCAGATTGGAAAACGCACGGTTCGCTCAACTCGCCACCGCACGGAGGACTCAGTGACCGGAAGTCCGGTGTAGGTTGCAGCTGTTCCGGAGAGTGAAACTTCATCACCAAGTGGAACGCTTTTTTGGGGAGAGGCAATTGTGACTTCAAACTTTGGTCGCTTGTACTCTTCAACACGGACACCAACAGACCCCTGCGTGTTTGCAGTACGGGCCAGAAGAGACCATCGCCCTGGCAGACAACCAGAGGGAATCGGAAAATTACCATGAAAAGAGCCATTTGCATTTGTCGTATGGCGAGAGGTTGCAACATCCCGGCCATTGGCGTCACGCAATGTTACGTTCACAACAACATTTGAGAGCGCTGCATATTCTGCCTGGGCCTGATCACCAGTTGCGGCGATACCTTTATAAAAGACGATCTGTCCTGGCCGATGGATACCCCGATCTGTCATGAGAATGATGTTCTTTACAACCGCTTGACGGATATTGCGTCCTACACCTCTCGGAAAATTGACAACGGTCTCTCGACGACCTTCAACATCTGCTGATGCAACAAGCACAACTGGTTGTCCCTGAGTTACTTCAAATTCAAATCGACCAGAAGCATTCGTCCTAACGGTATGCGATTGCTCAACAACCTGAGCATTTCCTTTTCGTTCTCGTGCAAAGACTTTGACTTCAGCGTGTTGAATAGGTTCCCCCGTTCGAACATCAACAATGAAGCCATTCACGATGGGGTTATCTTGTTGTTGAGCACCACGTTGAGCTGGTTGTCGTAGTTGCCCCTGAATGGACGCCGCCTCAGTTGCAAATGTTCCTCGGCTCTGTTCGGTGATAATTGCCAGTCGTGTCACCCACACAAGCGTGGCTGAGACAACGTTATCACTATCTCCAAACCCTGGTTTTTGGCTGGCAATGACCCAATAAGCTCCTGAATCGAGATTGGCAGCGTCGAGCGAGGAACCGACTGGAAGATCAAAAAATCGCTCTTGATAGTCTGGAACGTGTGGTAAATCTGCTGTGTGTTCACGGACAACCGGGAGGGTGAGCATCGCTTTTCGATCATGGTCATCCATCCAGTTTCCGTAAGCGTTTCTTGTTCTGAGTCGACCAAGCCAATCAGCTTTACAAACCCGGATATGCACCTTCTCGAGATTGCGATATTTAATGCGAATCGAAGGAAATGGTTTTGCCCATGTCCGCTCTGTAGCCACTGAGAGTGCCTTCGACTCGATCTGCTTCACCAGATTTGCACACTGTGCTCCTCCGTGCGTTTTTGGATGGGCTTCCGCTGCGGCCTGAGCTATTGCATGCGCTTGCACCAGATCACCATGTTGGCGGAGCAGCGTTGCTAATACAAACGATGCACGAGCCGCTGTCTCATGCTTCCCTGCATGTTCGATAAATATCCTGAGAGACTTTTCCTTGCGTTTGTCGCCACCATCACCAACAACAAGTTCTGATGCCCACAGTATCCTTTCAAGATCAGCTGACAGAAAAGCCGAAGGATCAGCATCATCACGATGAAAAGTGAGTAGTTCACGATATAGGAGTGCCGCTTCAAGAATAGGTGACTCACGGTCCGTAATATCATCATCTGATTCAGGGTGCCAGGATAAAAACTCATCGAGACTTCCAAGTGCTGGTGAATCAATGTCGATTTCAAATGCATCTTCGGGTGCGATGAGACCTCGCTCACCAGACTGCAAAAAAACAAGAGCATCGTGCACAACGACATCCCAGACAGTTGGACGATAGGCATCAGACATCGAACCTTTTTGAAGTAGTGCGTCCCACGCTGCGACGGGCAAGGACTGCAGGGCCTTTTTCTTGGTATCCGTGGAATCACCAAGTGCAGATGTAAATTGTTTTCTAATTTCAGCAATGATGGTCGGAAGGTCCCACTGAGCTATTGTGGAGAGATTCGTTCCACCAGCACCACCTTGTGTCCTCGTGCGATACCGCCATTGATTTTGCTGATAGAATCCCCACATCCAATTTGCCTGAACGGCATGAAGTACGTGTTGTGTTTGTTGCGGAGCGGTTTTGATTTCTTCGGCCAAGCGGATAAGACGTGCCGGATCATCAGGTGGTCGATCTCCTGTTTCAGTCAGGATCCGCGTGGCGATCGCCCGAGCGACTTCATCCCACGCCTTTTCAACACGTGCCTGCTCTTCAATACCTTTCAACAGTTGTGCAGCCGTTTTTGGCTTGCCTTCATTGAGTGATCGCTCTATCGACTTCCAGAGTTCCTTTCGTGAGTTGTCTGCGTCATCTGCTTTGCCAGGGGCCGATATCACGAGGTTCACTCCGAGGCCTAGGAAGAGCATACCAATGAAAAAGTAATGTGCTCGATTTGTGAATAGGTTGC
>JBDOMS010000462.1:0-5737 GCA_039831735.1 Pirellulales bacterium | reverse complement strand
GGCGCAGGAAGGATTCGAGCGGTTGTGCCACCGAGATAGCGATAAAGAGGAAGGTTGCAGTGTTCAGCCGCAGCATGAGCGACTGCCATTGAGACGCCAAGGATTGCATTTGCTCCAAGATTTTTTTTATTCGGCGTGCCATCAAGTTCAAGCATGCGTTCGTCAATGGCAGCCTGATCAAGGGCGTCACAGCCTTCGAGTTCCTCTGCGATTTGTGTATTGATGTTGTCTACTGCACCAAGGACACCCTTCCCTAAATAGGTTGCGGCGTCTCCGTCTCTCTTTTCCCATGCCTCGTGAGCCCCTGTGCTGGCACCAGAGGGGACTGCGGCTCGGCCAAAGGCACCGTCTGCAAGAGCCACATCAACCTCGACTGTAGGATTACCTCGACTGTCAAGAATTTGACGAGCATGGATGTCAACGATAGTAGACATGAGCAGGGCCTTTCGAAATGGTTGGATCTGTTGGAAATGTGCGATGGATTGGACCTGCAATTGTGCCAGTAGGCGAAAGTCACGCAAGACCGTGGTAGGAGATGCCGGCTGAGACTATCCTCATGACGTCTGAATCCGTGCCCACCTCACACAACTCATCTCACTATGTTTACTGGACTTGTTGAATCAATTGGTCAAATTCACTCAGTCATGGATGAACCTCCAGGCAAGCGATTAGTCATTGAAGCAAGATCACTGGCTCGGGAGGTGGCTTTGGGAGATAGCATTTGCACAAGCGGGTGCTGTTTGTCCGTGGTGCAAATAAACGATGAAAGTATCGAATTTCAGGCAGGGCCAGAGACACTTGAACGAACAACTCTCGGAAACCTTGATGAGGGAAATTTAGTTAATCTCGAGCGTTCGTTGCGGCTGTCAGACCGACTCGGGGGACATCTTGTGACGGGGCATGTCGATGGTCTTGGGTACCTGCAGTCTCGGCGACAAGAGGGCGAATGGCTTACATGTTTTTTCTCTGCACCCCCTGCTCTGTTGAAACAAATGGCTTCCAAGGGGTCAATCACCATTGACGGTGTGAGTCTTACAGTGTGTGACGTAACCCTATCGACTTTTAGTGTTGCTTTGATTCCACACACGATCGCAAATACAACGCTCGGAATCCTCGCAGAAGGTGATGCAGTGAATCTTGAAACAGATCTTGTATTCAAGTACGTCGACCGTTGGCTTACATCCCGGGAGACCGCAGGATGAACGACCTTGGTTCAAAGTCAGCTGTGCGACAAACAACAGGATACCTTAAGGAGCTTTTTTCTCAGGTTGGTTTTACGATCGATTCTCGTCGTGGACAGAACTTTCTTGTAGATCTCAATCTACTCGATCTTCTTGAAAAGACAGCGGCAGTGCTTCCAAAGGATATTGTTCTTGAGGTTGGCACCGGAACTGGTGCCCTTACAGAGCGTCTTGCGAAGGTAGTAAGTCGTGTCATCACTGTGGAAATTGATCCGAGATTAGCACAACTTGCACGTGAGAGATTAATCGATCACGACAATGTTTTGCTTATTGAAGGTGATGTGCTTGCTAGTAAGCATGTGCTAGCTCCGAATGTTGTGAGAGAAATTGAACGAGCACGTGGTGAACAGCCCAAGAGTCGTGTCCTTCTTGTCGCGAACCTTCCATATTGTGTAGCTACCCCTGTCATATCGAATTTGCTTCTGCATCCGAGAGCATTTGATGCAGCGACCGTTACAGTTCAAAAAGAGATGGCAGAGCGAATGGCCGCATCGGCTGGATCATCATCCTACAATGCCTTATCTGTTTGGATCGGTTGCCAGTGTGATGCTGAAATTGTACGTGTTCTACCTCCGTCAGTCTTTTGGCCGCGACCAAAAGTCGATTCTGCTATTGTGAGGCTTGACATCAACCTAGATCACCGAGCACGACTCACAGATGCAAGGCGTTTCCATTCGTTCATTCGTGACGTCTTTTGCCACCGCAGAAAAATACTGCGTGGAGTCTTATTGCGTATGGCTGGTGGAAAAAAGGACAACGCTGCAGTGCAGGCAATCGATAAGATGTATGCAACTCTCAATCTTCCTCAGAAAATTCGTGCAGAGGATATTCCTCCTGATCTGTTCATCGATTTGGAAAAAGAGTTTTTCCATCAGACATCAAAAAAATGAATGACTGTCATTATCGCCCCAGGCCGCATGATCGGATCAAAAAAGAGAAAAAAACAGCCTTTCGCCCCGGAGAAAAACGGGAACTTCCGGTTGTTTGGGGCTGGCGCATAGAATGTGGCGTGGGACGATGGAACGTGCCGACTGATTTATTGAGCTATAGCAGGAGCAGGAGAAGGAACTAGCTAGGACGAGTAGGTTCGTGAACCCAGTATCTACCTCAGACGCGTCGATTGCCCCAACCATTGTCGATCTTCTTCGACAGCGGGCATCCTACCGGCCGCATGACCGAGCTTTTACGTTTCTTGTTGATGGTGAAAGTGAAGAACTGAATGTCACGTATTCAGATCTTGATCGAAAGGCTCGGGCCGTTGGAGCGTGGCTTACCAATGAAGGTATGAAAGGCAAGCGAGTCCTTCTACTATACCCTTCCGGTCTTGATTTCATTGCCGCATTTATGGGGTGCCTGTACGGCGGAGCGGTTGCTGTTCCAGCCTACCCACCACGTAAGAATCGTTCTGTTGAGCGAATTGAGGCCATCGCAAAGGATGCACATGCATCGGTTGCCCTCACGACACGAGATGTGCTGGATCGGTTTGATACGCTTCGACCATCAGCGCCAAGTCTTGAAAAACTCATTTGGAAGGTAGACAGTGAAGTTGAACCTATTTGGTCAGATCGTTGGCAGCGACCGGAGATCGATGGGGATACCTTAGCATTTCTTCAGTACACGAGTGGTTCAACAGGTGTCCCGAAGGGTGTGATGCTTTCTCATGAGAATCTTCTTCATAATTCCCTTCGTATTATGCAGGCGTTTGAGATTACTCGAAGTCAGTCAGGTGTTTTTTGGCTTCCGAGTTTTCATGACATGGGACTGATCGGAGGAATTCTTGTACCTCTTTACGGGGGGAAGTTTAATGTCATCATGTCGCCAGTCGCGTTTCTTCAGAAGCCTTTGCGATGGCTTCAGGCAATTTCTCGTTATAGAGCAACGATTAGCGGAGGTCCGAACTTCGCCTACGAGTTATGTATACGAAAGACAACACCTGAACAACGAGCATCGCTTGATCTTTCCAGTTGGTCTCTAGCTTTCAATGGTGCTGAGCCTGTTCGTGCTGAGACTATTGATGCCTTTAGTGAAGCGTTTGCAGTGAGTGGTTTCCGACGAGAGGCTTTTTATCCATGCTATGGTCTTGCTGAGAGCACGCTCATGGTGACTGGAGGAATGAAGTTTGAAACTCCTGTCATCCGTTCTTTTGATGCATCATCAATCGAAACAGGTACTGTATCTATCGCCAGTGAAAATACATCAAGTCGTCGACTGGTAGGAAGTGGACGTGAATTGGACGGTCAGGATGTTCTTATCGTTGATCCTCAAACATGTGAACCTCTGTCACCCGGCAGAATAGGTGAGATATGGGTCAGCGGGCCAAGTGTTGCGCAAGGGTACTGGAACCGAGATGTAGAGACATCAGAGACCTTTGGAGCAATGCTCGCTGAAACCAGTGCGGATCAAAAAAATGGAAATGTCACGCGGTGGAGGCCAAATCCCGGACCGTACATGCGGACTGGTGATCTCGGCTTTTTTGATAATGGGGAACTCTTTGTTGCGGGGCGATTAAAAGATCTTATTATCATTCGCGGCCGCAATCATTATCCGCAGGATATCGAACATGCTGTAGCCGAATCGACGTCCCTTGTTCGGGCAGGATCAATTGCAGCTTTTGCGGTAGAAGTTGACGGTCGTGAGCGGGTTGTTGTCGTGGCAGAATTTGAAAGGGGTCGTCGAGAATCTCATGAAATTGCTTTGGCCTTTGAAGCGATTCGAAAGAAATTAGCTACTGAGCAGGAGGTTGCGCTTGAAGCTATTGTGTGTGTGAGGCCGAATAGTGTGCCAAAAACATCCAGTGGAAAGATCCAACGTCATGCCTGTAAACAACGATTTCTGGATAATTCATTGGATACCGTAGCCCAGCACATCGGTTGGTTATCAGCCTCAGAAGCTACGCAAGCGCCTGAGTCACCACGATTGGCCCGACAACGTCCTGTCGGTGATACGACTCGATCTCACCGCCCTGACCGTGAGTTACCTCAAGAGGTTGTTCAAACCGTATTTGACCAGGTTCGTCGAGTGGCCAAAGAACGAGCTACACACCTCACCATCGACACGAATATTGTCGAACTTGGTCTTGATTCATTGGAACGAATGGAAATCGTAGCCAGTCTTGAAGAGGCTTTTGGTGCACGTTTTCCAGAGCAGATTCTTCCACAAATTGAGACATGTCGTGAAGTGTCTGAAGCAATTCTTGATTACATGCCCTCTGAAGGTCATCCTAACGTCAAGGCAGCTGGAATCGTGGCAGAGATTCCTTCCGACGCCTATCAGATTCACGATTTTCCTGAAGTTCGAGCACTTGAACAGAACTTCTCCATGGTTCGAGAGGCGGGGCTTGAAGATCCATATTTCAGTGTTCATGAAGGGCTTACAAATGATCGTACAACAATCGCTGGCCGAGAAATGGTGAGTTGGGCAAGCTACAACTACCTTGGAATGTCAGGCGATGCTCAAGTCATTGCTGCATCGAAGTCAGCGATTGATCGTTTCGGTACCAGCGTATCTGCCAGTCGGCTTGTGTCTGGTGAGAAGACTATTCACCAAGAGCTAGAGCGAGAAATTTCTCGCCTTGTGGGAACGGAGGACGCTGTCACATTTGTGGGAGGTCATGCCACGAATGAAACTGTGATAGGACATGTTGTTGGCCCTGGAGATCTTGTGTTTCATGACGCCTTGGCTCACAACAGTATTCTTCAGGGAGCAATTCTTTCCGGGGCGAGACGACGGCCTTTTCCTCACAATGATTTCAAAGCAGCTGATAAGCTTCTCAGTCAAATAAGAAGCCAGTATCGAAGAGTGCTTGTTGTTGTTGAAGCCATCTATAGTATGGATGGAGATTATGCAGAGTTGCCTGAATTTATTGGTTTGGCAAAAAGGCATAAATCACTTCTTATGGTGGACGAGGCCCATTCGATTGGAGTTATGGGCAGTCGTGGGCGAGGCATTGGAGAGCACTTCGGTGTCGATGCATCCGATGTCGATATCTGGATGGGAACGTTGTCGAAAGCCTTTGGGAGTTGTGGCGGATATATTGCAGGTTCCAAGACACTTGTCCGTTGGCTGAAATACACGGTCCCCGGATTTGTCTATTCTATTGGCCTTCCCCCGGCTGCTGCTGGGGCTGCCCTTGGGGCTTTGAGAGTGTTGGAACGAGAACCCGGTCGGGTTGCTCAATTGCAGGCAAATGCCAAATTGTTTTTGGAATTGGCAGCTGAAAAAAACCTTGATACAGGTGACTCTTCGATGTCTGGTGTCGTGCCAGTGATTCTTGGAAGTTCAATGAATAGTTTGAAGCTTTCACGAGCGCTTTTTGCTCGAGGAATCAATGTTCAGCCTATTCTCTATCCTGCAGTTGAGGAGAAAGCAGCTCGACTTCGTTTTTTCATTACATCTCAGCATACAGATGACCAGATTCGGCGAACGGTTGCTGCCGTAACTGAAGAATTGAAAAAAATCGATCCTGGCTATTTCGAGAGGCACGGCCAAAATAAGAA
>JBDOMS010000234.1:0-5739 GCA_039831735.1 Pirellulales bacterium | reverse complement strand
CTCACCAATATCATGTTCCAGATCAAACAATAAAATCTCTGGCTTTGTCAGATTTCCCGGATTCCTTCGCGCTCGTCGAGGACGCTTCACAAGCAACTTCCATTTCCCCTGCCGAATACCTTCAATCTCTCCCTGCGACGTGTAGTAGAGAAACTCCTCTCGAGGAGACTTCTTTGCTTGCCCATTCCAAAGGCCAGCCACGTTCATGCCGTCGACAACTTTTTCCTGTGGCAATGGCTTACCGGTCAGGGAGGCTAGCGTTGGGAGAATGTCGATTGTTCCAGTGAGTCCATCACATACTGTTCCGGCCGGAACACCAGGACCACGAATAAGGCATGGGACTCGCTGACCACCTTCAAATGTTGTTCCCTTCCCTTCTCGTAACGGTCCTGCAGACCCTCCATGATGCTTAAATGTCAGCCACGGCCCGTTATCCGTTGTGTAAATGACAAACGTATTCTCGGTAAGTTGTTGTTCATCGATGACATCGAGCAAACGGCCCACCTCAGCATCGATGTGCTCTATCGTATTTGTGTAAGCGTTGAGAGGATCTGGGTCTCGAACATCATCCGGCACATACAAAGGTATGTGCGGCATAGAATGGGGCAGATACACAAAAAATGGCTGCTCCTTGTGAGACTGAATAAAGTCTATCGCCTCTTGGGTGTACCGCCGGGTCACCTGTCGTTGGTCAACAGGAAGCTTTACGATTGTCTCATTTTTTATGAGAGGCGTTCGCCATTTGGTCAACGTTGACTCGGGATCAGCCCACAGGAGATCCATACCATCGGGACCACTTTTGGGTTTCCCTTTGTTGTCAGGATGATTCATATCATTGGAATAGGGAATCCCAAGGTAGGCATCAAATCCGTTCGCACGCGGTAGCACTTCTGGATAGTGACCAAGATGCCATTTACCAAAACACGCTGTGGCATACCCGAGACTTTTCAGGTGATCGGCAATTGTGTGTTCCGAAGGATTGAGTCCCTTTGTTGAAGTTGGAAATAACACATGTTTATGCATGCCGACACGCTTCGGATAACAACCCGTAAGCAAAGCTGCTCTCGATGGGGTGCAGACAGGCGCTGCAACCATAAAACTTGTGAACTTTCGTCCTTCTTTTGCCAAGCGGTCAATGTTGGGTGTCTTTATCTTTTCAGACCCAAAACAGCTAAGATCACCATATCCTTGATCATCTGCAAAAATGATTATCACATTTGGAGGTGCTGCTCTTGTATGGCTGCTGAAACATGAAATTGTGATTGTGAAAAAACATATCAGAATTGAAATATGACAAAGCATAGCAGCGTTATCTCCATGAACATTGCAACAACCATCTGTACGACAAAGGACATCTGATCTCACCAGAATATGGACAAGATCAGCAAACAATTATTCCATGATTAATCAGATGTTTCAAAAAGTACCAGTGGATCGAGCAGAACAGCACGATCAAGCAAGATGTTTTCAGATTCCGGTTCAACGGTTATTTCCAGTTCAACTGCTTGACTGATCGTCACATCAACCTCACAGGGCTCATCGCCACCCCAAAGCGTGGACGACTGAAAAACATGCGTTTTTTTACCACTGACATCGGTTGTGTGAACGTGGAGAGTCGCGCCCCCCTCCTGCCCCGAATAATCATCGATAGCTGCGCGACAAAGGAAACGCTGAGCAGGTTTTTCAAGTCTATATCGAAGGCGAGCTGGTGCCTGTATTCCCAGACACGTAAACGAGGTGATACCACGAGTTGATGGCCAACCACCATTGAACGTACTACCGATGGATAGAACCATTTTCAATACACACTCCTTATCCTGAACAAAAACAGAAGGAGTGAGTGACTGTAGTAGTCGGACATCTTCTCCATCACGAAGAACTGCAGCAATATCATGCGACGCACAGGTCTGAGCGATGTGCGATGCACAAAAACGTGAGCCATCAATTAATGCCATCCAGTCACATGTATTGGTATTTCCTATGGATGTTTCTGGAAAATCAATCGCTCGTATGTCCTTCAGAGAAAGGACAACGCTTTGGAGATCCGTGAGAATACTTTGGGCCGTGAGTTGACCTCCTGATAACAAGACAGACTTAGCTTGAAGTATGTCGCCATTTACAAGTCTCACAACACTCTGTGTTTCCTCATTAAGAGCCAAATGAGACGGAACAAGGGGCCCGAGTGACATACTTGATCGATAGCCAGAAACAACAGTCCGGGGTATTTCAAGCCTTCCGAGTAAAGGTGACATCACAACAACATGCTCAGATGACATTGACTCAAGCTGTCCAGCCAGAATACCCCCACCACTTAACATCACAATCGGACCAAGGGGATACGGAGGAAGTCGAGGCAAAACCTCCAGAGACAATCCAGCGATTGGGGCAACAACGCATGCCAGACAGACAAGCACACCCATTCGAAAACGACTCCTCATTCGATCACCCTGTCAGAAACACGTCGACGAAAAAGTGGTGAAAGCTCCTTTGGCATTTGCAACACTGTGATCGCAGCAGCCGTGCCATATTCTGGACACGAAGGATCTGGCCAAGCTCCATCCAACCCCTGCTTACTAAGCAAGTCTTCTTCAATGGATTCATACCATTGTGACCAAGAGTCCTCTCCTCGTCGCAACCAATGTGCAGCAGCAACATGGAGCACACCATACAGTGCATATCCATCAGCGCTTTCAATGGTAATGGGGTTTTGCTGAAGCCACTCAAACCCCTTTTCAGTTACCTGGCCTTCTCTATTTGCTGCAAGAATCGCAAAAATTGAAGCAGCTGTCCGTGGAGCACCACTTGATCCTTCAGAAACGAGATAACGAAAACCGCCATCTTTATTCTGGAGCCTTTCAAGAAGTGCTACAGCTCGATCGACACACTCCTCTGAAACAGCAAATCCGCTGTTGTAGAGTCCACGCAGAGAAACAACCATTGCAGCTGTAACAGATGCATCGGCGTCCAATCTTCGAGGCTGATATCGCCATCCTCCCTGCTTATTCTGAGTGCGCTCAATCAGATCACGCGCCCGCACTAAAACGTCTGCAATCTCTTCATCACGATCACTTTCACCATACACTTCTGCCAAGGCAAGTGTCGCATAGGCATGACCGTACATTGGACCATGTGCGGCCTGCTCATGTGCCGCGATAAGGCCATCCGGGCCAGCATGATCGAGGCAAAAACCAATGCCCTTGGCGACTGCCTGACTGTGTGCACCTGAACTCGGAGTGTTTCCTCCAGCCACCAAAGCCATCACAACCTGTGCTGTCACGGCCACACTATCACGAAAGTTATCTGAGCCCCATGATCCGTTCGCAGACTGACGAGTAACAAGCCATTGTTGACCGCGCAGGGCAGCCACCTCCGCCGGAGTCGGAGATGCCGTTTCTTCGCCAAGAGATAATTCAGAAGAATGATAGACACATACCACCGCAACAAAAATGAACAGGTTGGGGACATGAAAAATACATTCAAACCTCGAGGTCATGGTAAATCACTTTCCTCACTGTCGACCGTTGTTGAATCAATCCTGATGCCGTAATAGAGATCCATTGCTTGCTGATACTCCAGCGGCACTGCAACAAAGCCGCCTCGTCGCACATGAATTTGAACATCTTCCGGCAGCATACTCCACCTTCGGGATACACGACGCTCAGCATTATCTTGAGCCGAAGCAACCATTGGCTCGCTTACTCCACCTGCTACAAACCTCGGATCTGTCGACGTCGCGGAATTCATCCTGTTGTCTTGTTCTGAGTTGTATTGAAATTTATATGGCTCACGTGGCACTTGATTTTCTTTCTGAAACGATGCCGCAAATTTTGCACCTTGAACTTCTTCAACATTGTCTAAGTGCATCCAATCTCTTTGCTCTATTTCATCAAGTATCAACTCAGCATGGACAATATCAGAAAAAAACTGTTGCGAATATTCGATATTATCTCCTGCATCAGGAGGAGAGCCACCTCCACCAAGAGCAAGTGCCACTTCATGAAGAATACTCGCTACGAACGTCGTACGTGAACAAGCATTTGCCAGTTGGTTCAACTCAATCGCTTGCACCACTTGATTGAGAAACTCCGGATGGAGGACCGACATTTTTTTTCTGATACTACGATCAATGGGCGGATGAAGCTGCACAAGCTTTGCTTGGGCATGTTGGATGCGGGCAACAGTGTCTTCATATATTTCGGCGAGGCTTCGCAGATCCTCCCGCACCTCCTTTCTAAGGGCCTCAACTCGCTGTCCAGGAGCAGCAGCAAATCGTGCACTCATGATCTTGGATAGACGGTTTTGAACACGTGAGGCTATTTGAAACTGCTCTCGGCATTCAGCTACCTGAGCTTTCCACATAAGCTCCGCATCAGAAACCTGATCGGCAGCGTGAACATTGAGGCTGCTCAGGGCACCTGCACCAGCATCATTCTGATAGGCAAGAGCACATTGTCTTTTCACTGCCTCTGCCCAGCGACCTGAACCGCCAAGTGACGCCATAATAACCACAACTGAAAAACAGCCCGCGGCAATCCAAAACGTATATGTTCGACCATACGGAATGGGAAAGTACTTTACAGACTTCGCCGCTTCAGCGGCATCCATGATTGCAATTTTACAGAGCTGCCTTGTCTGGTTGTTTTTCGAACTCTCGAAACCAGTATCCCCCAGAAACTCAACTGCTCGAGAAATCGACTCGCCAAGCTCCCCCCACTTTGACTCAGCATAGCGTGCAATCATCAGCCGACTTGGAACGTCTCCTATACGACGCCTATAAAGTAAAAGACTCCCGGCAATAATACCTCCAAACAAAAGCCACGGAGCACCAAGAAGACCTTCCGGCACACATGCCACTTCAATGCCTGCCAACATAATTATGATGCAACTCAAAAACACAACCATGCAACCAAGGTTGCCAAGGAAATGAATCAACGCTGCCTTCAAGACGCAGAAATCCAACTGGCGACGAAACGCTGCAATCTTTTCATCAAAAGTACAAGGTAATTTTTGCATAAAAACTAAATAACCATCTCACTGTCAGTGCGGGATGGCCACCACATGATGATACACAGGATGAGAAACCCAGCGATTAAACAATGGGTAGTGAACCGCGATGCCAACCAATACTGCATACCACTGAAGTCGGACTGTACGTTTGCAGTCCTACGAATAATATGCTCTGGCATCGTCTCGATTTTACTCGTGGTGATCACACATCCTTGCTCTGCACGCATGGCGGCCCGCATAGGACCGGTACCAGCAGCATCCATCAACTGCTCCTTCGGCCACTCATTGACGGTAAGCGGCTGTTGGACTCTTTGTTCTGCTTCACTCCCTGTCTCTTCTGGAGGAATAAGGTGTACGTTATACGAGCCAGCCGCCAAGCCCTGAACCTGAAAGGTAGTCACTGAATCTGGACGATACTTTTCCATACTAAACTGATGAATCGGTCCACCAACTGATTCGACACTGAGTTGCCAATCTCTGAACACTATATTGTCCCGTGTTGGAATAACATCTATAAAAAATTCTTCACCATTCATTGGGTCTGGTGGACGAATCGACAATGTCGCCACAACAAGTCGCGATAACATATGCCTTTCCGCCAAATACGGTATTGCACGCAGCCAGTATTGAGAATGATGCCGTACTGCTTGATCGTCAGAGGCCGCTTGCCACCGCCACGTATCAAAAAAGTGCATCAGTATGTCACCTTTCCCAAGTCTGCCTGTAACAATG
>JBDOMS010000450.1:1074-5747 GCA_039831735.1 Pirellulales bacterium | reverse complement strand
CAGTATGGGTTGAGGGACACTGTTATCCAGAATTCTATCTTGAGGACTCGAAAGGAAATGGGGTGTGGTTCCCGTGCCAGGCGGCTGGAACTCGAGCATTTGGTGAAATGCCAGATCAACTACCAATATTGCAGAAGGGCGATAATTTTCGAGATGCTGATCGGCCAGGTAAGCCCCTTCGATACATGTCTGAATTCATTCGCGGATCTGCCGTCGGTGCAGGGGGTGCTCCACAGGTCGAGTGGGTGCGAGAACCGGCATGAGCAACTATTCCTGCTGTGTTTCGACAAGCACGGCCTCGTCTTTCACGACCGGCATAAACCAGGGAGTCTCGATTGCAAGATCCGAATCACGCCAAAGTGTTTGCATCCGTTCTCCTGCAAGACGCACTGTCTTTTCGCGACCGCGACTTGCAAGGCTTGTGCGGTCTGCCCATGGTGTGACTGGTCCATCAAACTGTGCAGCAATCGCAGCCTTCAAGAGTGCAACTGAATCGATGACCCCAGTCTCTCCAGGCATCAGACGCTGGGTGCACTTCAGTTCATCGCCGGAGACTTCACGGGGGGCATCTGAAACCCGCACTTCTATGATTTTTCCTTCAGGAACTTTTGTAATCAGATCAATTGGTTCACCAGTTACATGGAAGGTCCACGCATCGGCGACGACACCAATGTGATCATGCGCAACTGCAATAAGACCAAGAAGTTCTTCAAACGTTTGAATAAATTGATGCGTCTTTTCTTTCCGGAGCTCAGACTCTGGTTGAAGGGCCAAACCAAGTTGAATCCCTCGCGGTGCCAATTGGTCACCAATTTTGTCCAGACGTGTGCGATGTAATTCAAAGAAATCTTTGAAGCCATGTTCATCCGATGCAGGCTCTATCGTTGCTATTGCTCGGGTTGCTTCTGCTGCTTGGGCAAAGTCAAGTCGAGCTGGAAGTTGATCAAATTCACTGGAAAAGGTTTCTTCATCTGCTGCAAGATCGACAGGCAGCCTAAAACTTCCCGCTGTCAATCGTGCACTTACCATCAGACGTCTTGCATGATCCGCACCGAATGCTTCTGCTTGGCGTTGAAAGTCAAGAATATCAAGGTCAAGCGATTCAAATCCAAATGACAAAGCCAATTCAATGAGTTCACTTGGACGACCAGAAAGGGGAAGACCATAGATACTCAGGTTCCTCTTCATGTTGATAAGCTCCTTCGCGGCGGACAACGATTTTCAATGAGAGAAACAGTATGACCGGAGAGTGCTTTTTTTTGAAGCGGGACCCCAAAGAAAAGCCTAGAAGAACACTTCAGGAGTAAGTGCGACTGTCTTCACGAGCTGTCTTTACGTGTATTGACTTGCCAAGGAGGCCAAATCCATACCAAGTCGCTTTGCTTTTTTGTAAAGTGATGTTCGATTGATCCCGAGTGCTTTTGCGGCCGCGTCACGACGCCAGCCATTCCTTTGGAGAGCTTGAAGGATCAGCTTTCTTTCGGGGTCAGCGAGAGACTGCTTGAGCGACATCTGAGAGGATGAGGATGCCGTCATGAATGAATCCGGCAGATCTCGTGGTTCAATCTGAAGAGTTGTTCCAAGGAGCACCGCTCGTTCAACAGCGTGCTGTAATTCTCGAACGTTCCCTGGCCATGGGTGGCGGACAAGGAGTTCCTCTGTTGCACTTGAGAAACCGTTTATCGGACGATCAACCATCTTCTTAAAACGGCTCAGGAAGTGTTGTGCGAGCAGCAGGATGTCATTTTCACGATCTCGGAGGGGTGGCATTTCAAGCACCACCACATTGATTCTCCAATACAGATCAGCACGAAATTTTTTTTCTTCAACCAGTTCCTTAAGGTTTTCATGTGTTGCAAGGATAACTCGGGAATCAACACGGTGTGTGTGTCCACTTCCCACAGGTTCAAACTCAAAGTCCTGAAGTACTCGAAGAAGTTTTACTTGCATGGCCGGAGATGCCGTCGCGATTTCATCGAGGAAGATTGTCCCGCCGTTCGCTCGGAGAAACTTACCTTCTCGATCTGTATGGGCACCTGTGAAGGATCCTGCAACGTGTCCAAAGAGTTCACTTTCCAGTAGAGAATCATTGAGGCTACCACAGGCCACCTCTACGAAGTGTCCTTTTCTGCAACTTGAAATATGAATATGTCTTGCCAGGAGTGATTTGCCAGTCCCACTTTCTCCTGTAATCAGAACAGATGCCGGTGTTGCCGCTACCTGACTGGCAAGCTTGAGAATATTCTGAATAGATGGATGTGTTCCAAGGATCGGGACGTCTGTATTGCGAGAACACTTTTGCGCGGTGTTAATAGCATGAGAAAGTGTTGTTTCGAGATCATCGTCACGAGTTGGTTGATTGACCGTTGCATCACCTTCTCGTTGAAGCGTTTCTGAAATCTCTTGGTTCACGGTTTTCGCCAGAATAATAGCTGCGTTGGGCCATGTATTTCGTAGGACAGTGGCAACTCGAAGGCTCTCATCCTCGGGGAGTTTGACATCCAAAAGGCAGGCATCTAATCGTCCCCGAGTCAACGCCCGAATAGCTTCATCAGCAGATCCTACGGCGGTTGCATGCCAACCTCGACCACAAAGCCACTGTGCAGTTGAGGAAGATCGTCGACGATCATTATCAACAATCAAGACCCTTGGATAAACGTTTTGAGTTGTTGAAAGATGTTTGTCACAGTATGTCACCACTCCGGGCATGCAAAAACTCCTAAATGACTCATGAGATGAAACGATTGTCTCTCTAGAGCATTTGTAGGTCGAAAAATGGCCACGGGTTGTCGTCGTACGGCAACACTCAACCTTTTCCCAGTCGGGCGCATCTGAACAATCGCCACAATCCATACGTCATGCCCTTTTATGGGGCATTTTTATTATTTTGGTGCTCACCGTGACTGGGGTCATCACCAAGATTTACAGTTTCAGCGATCCGGTCGGCGGCCGGTCCTAAAAGAAGTTCTCGTCTCTCAAGCAATGACTCTGGGTCTTGGTCGAGCATTCGCATACGACGACGACGAAACGAGAAAAATGCCATTACAGCCAAGCTGGCAATAACAACCCCGATTACGATAATCGTGATACCCCGATTTGCAGATTGGATAAGTCCTGTAATTCGATTTCCAAATAAATATGCCAAACCAAAAAAAATACTGATCACGACGGATGCACAGATAAAGTCAGCAAGAAGAAACCATCGATACGGTACTCGGAGCATGCCAGCGGTAAGATAGAAAGGGCTGCGAAGTCCAACCAAGAATCGCGCTGCAAAAAAAGCCTTGATACCATGACGCTTCAATAGATGTTCGATTGTTTGTTCACGTTGTTTTGTGAGAAAACCAGACCACCACGGATGTTCCTTCAGGATTTTTTCACCGAAAAATCGGCCTATGGCATACATCAAGCTGTCACCAAGCAACGCTCCAATAAGGCAGGAAGGTAAGGCATAGTACCAATGAAGGGCAGAGGCACGACTGGCTACCCCTGCTGCAACAATTGGAACTTCTTCGGGCACTGGCAGCCCAATGCCAGTGAGCGTAAGGAACAGGATGACGCCGAGGTAGGAACCCCGTTCAAACCAATTGAACATTTCAATAAGGGCGTCGTGAATTGAAAAGCGGACGGGGTAAATTCAACATCACGTCATTCTAACCGTACGCCGCTTAATTCGTCGATTGAGATAATGGATTCGCTTAGATTGTGCAAAATCAAGCGAATTCCTGAGCTATTGTCTGGGATGGTGAGAATGGCTCCTGTATCTCCTCCAGCCGGCATGAGTGTGTCAAGATGATTAGGTCCTTGAACATAGGCTGCTGTTGCCAATGCATCAGCTTCCGCTGCTGATGGCGCGACAACTGTTGCAGACAACACACCCTGAGCAGGACGTCCATTCCTTGGATCAATGATATGCCCAAGCTTTTGCCCACGTTCAATGTAGAACTGAGTCCCTGATCCACTTGTAGCGAGAGCTTGATTATGCAGCTTAACCGTTGCGAGCCGAACAGATGCTCGCAGAGGATGGCGAATTCCTACGGGCCACCCAAGTTGTTCATCTTGCTCGTGCGGGCCATGTGTTCCGAAGGCCCGCACACTACTTGCGCCACCATGGAGGAGACAACTTCGAATACCAAGCAAAGAAAGTTGATCATATGCTCGGTCGATTGCCCATCCTTTTCCAATCGCACCTGGGTTGATTTCAACACCTTGCTTCTTGAAACGAATACGCTGTTTTTCGTGATCAAGATCGATCCATCGAGAACCAGATGCTGCAAGAGCTTTGGCCAACTGGTTGTCCGAGGGAGTCCGGCCTTTTCTCTGTAAAAAGCCCCATGTTCGAGTAAGGCTTCCTGATGCAATATCAAATGCACCCTGAGTACGTAGACTCAGTTCAAGGGACAGATTCAATAGGTCGAACACCTCTTTTGAAATCAATTGCCATCCAGAGGCAGCGTTTTTATTAATTCGAGACAACTCACTTGATTCTCGATAAATGGAAATCTTACTTTCAATCTCATCGATTGCATCAAGGGCGATAATTGCGGACTCGGTGTCTTGAGGATGTTCTCCTGCATTGAACACAATCTCAAACCGACAGGCCATTGCATCACGACCAATTACGATTGAGTGAATATCAGCTTCCACTGTCACTCCAAGCAAAAGGAATGGTC
>JBDOMS010000450.1:0-1064 GCA_039831735.1 Pirellulales bacterium | reverse complement strand
ACACAATCGGGTGATACTAACGAGGAGCCAGTCCACGATCGAAGGCTTCCTGATCACGGCGATAGACGGCGAGAACTGTGTCAAATCTCTCAAGAGGAATAGTGTACACCGGTTGCTCATTGGTATGAGCATGACAGTGGGCGACAAGCAACCTGTAGAGAAATTTGAATAAATGACGGGGGACTCGAACACTTCTGAGGCCATCAAGGAGTCGACGTTGATCAACCTCTGGATCAAAAAGCTGTGAGAGTGTGGCTGGCGGGGTTCCAACGCTTGCTGCCTTTACACGTTGTGAGGCGATATCATACAGGGTTTCACCAGACCATTCTAAAGACGGTACAAGATTTTGCTTGTCGAGCCGAGCCCGTTGATTGAATTGTTCGTTTTCACGTTCGATAAATCGATAGAGTTCGACCGGAAGAAGAAGTTTGAATCCGAGGCCGGTTGATTTGAGAAACTTGTTGTCAAGCATGGGCCAGAGAACTTGTCGCATGCGCTCAGCGGAACCATTAATGAGATGTGGCTCGTCAAGCCGGTCGACAATGACAACGATACTTGTATACCCAAAAGCTGTCAGAACCCCCTGAAGTTTTTCAAGTAACTCGTATCGATCATCACTGCGAGCAGAAAGAGGGAGTGGTTGCCCTGCGAGATCTACTTCGGGGATGCGGGCAAGTGCTCGTGTCAATTGGCTGATCGTACGATTGCCTGTTCGCATGCTGCTTACAATTCGCCATGCCTTCCACCAACTGCGTATACGCTTCCAACCCCACGGCATCCATGCGGCGACGAGAGTGCACCATGGCCAGAAGCTGCTCATCCAATCGGCAGAACCCTGTGACAGTGAAATACCAACGGCTGCGACGAAACAGACTGTTGCAGCAACGCCTAATAAAAAGGGCCACAACCCCCTCCATGCATGGTATCGGACTCGACGTCGAGTCACTTTCCATCGAGCAGGAAAGGTCGCCGTTGTAGACTGATCATACAGGGCTGCAAGAACAGCCATATCCCGTGCTTTTGATGGTGGGAGATGATGTGCAGACCGTCCCCCCTCAATAATT
>JBDOMS010000471.1:0-5764 GCA_039831735.1 Pirellulales bacterium | reverse complement strand
ACGGCTCCGGCGTGGCCACCTCAGACAGCCTGACCCCTTTAAGCCAGATGAGACAACACTCGACTTTCTGCATCGCGATTCCGGTCAGCCGGAATGGAAGTGTGGAGAGGTCGCCGGACAATTTGAACTCAAGGGTGACAAGCTTCATGGCCCGGTCCAGAAGCTATCGGGGGGCTGGCAGACACGAGTCAAGTTAGCGGCGCTTCTGCTTCATGAGCCAACGCTGCTTCTTCTGGATGAGCCAACCAATTTTCTCGACCTGCGGACCCAGATTCTTCTCGAGCATTTTTTGCGAGGCTATCGAGAAGCATGCCTTATTGTTTCTCATGATCGTGCCTTTCTCCGGTCGACATGTACACAAACACTGGACCTGTCACATGGAGTCTTGACGAGCTACCCCGGGCCCATTGACGCATTCCTGGAACACCAACAGGAACAACGACTCTTCCGGGAAAGAAATAACGCAGCGGTTCTCACAAAGAAAAAACAACTTGAAGATTTTATTGCTCGGAACCGAGCACGTGCTTCAACGGCATCACGAGCGAAATCAAAAAGCAAACAGCTTGAAAAACTGGAACTCGAGGAGCTCCAAATCGATGTTCCAACGGCTGCAATACGTTGCCCGCAGGTCTCACGCCGCAATGGGGCGGCTGTTCGTTGCCGTGACCTGACAATTGGCTACGAGGCATCCGCATCGAGATCTGAGGTGGTTGTCGCACACGACATAGACCTTGACCTCATCCATGGCGAGCGAGCTGCCATTGTCGGTGATAATGGCCAAGGCAAAACAACATTCCTGCGAACACTTGTCGGTTCGTTGCCTGCACTCGGAGGCACAACGAAGTGGGGGTATGGATGTGATACCGGGATCTATGCCCAGCACGTGTACACCAGTCTTTCGGATGAGGACACGGTGATTGCATACCTCGAACGAGCCTCTCACATCGGTACAAAGCAGCAACAGATTCTCGATCTCGCTGCTGCGATGCTGTTTCGAGGATCAGCAATCGACAAGAACGTTGGTGTGCTGTCGGGTGGTGAACGCGCACGACTCTGTCTCGCCGGGCTTCTGTTGGGAGGGGCGAATGTATTAGTGCTGGACGAGCCAGGGAATCACCTTGATGTCGAGACCGTTGAGGCACTTGCTGAAGCATTGGTTGCCTATGAAGGCACCGTTATTTTTACAAGCCATGATCGCTCATTTGTGCAGAAGGTTGCGACAAGTGTGATCGAAGTCAACGATGGGCGGGTTGTGACACGTCTTGGTACCTATACACAATATCTTGACCTGATCGAACAGGAAGTGAATGCCCTTGATGCCTCCCGCGATGGCCGGCTGCCAGGAAAAAAGAATCCCAAGGCGGGGCATGGCAAAAAATCAGCCCAGCAGGCTGATCGATCAACACGACGGGAAATTGCCAATCTTGAAAAAACAATCGGGCGACTTGATGCTGAAAAAAAAGAACATGAAGCAGCCCTGCTGAAGACAACCGATCCGGATGATGCTATGGCATTACATGGCAAGATGACTGCAATCGCTGAAAAACTTGCGACTGCAGAAGACAAATGGCTTGCACTCCAGGACAGCATGACCGATTCGTGAAATACTTTTGCTGCAGAAGGCTGTATGTGTGATGTGCTTCCGAACGATCCATAGCTAACACGTTCTGCCCCTGCGAGGCTCTCAAAAAAGGCCCACATGAAAAAAAGAAAAGAGTGTGTCCACAGACATCTAGAATTTTTCTTGCCGGATACACCACAATAAGTCAGGTGAGAGAGCATACATGTATTTGAAGTGCTACGGTTCCATTAAGGCCGAGGCAGAAAAGGTTGTACTATGAGATGGTTTTGGATTGATCGCTTTACTGAATTTGTACGAGGGGAAAAAGCGACTGCTGTGAAGAATGTGAGCCTTGCAGAAGAGTATCTGCATGATCACTTCCCAGGAGTTGCCATCATGCCCACAACACTCATCATTGAGGGTATGGCGCAGACTGGAGGTATTCTTGTTGCTGACGCCATTGCGTACAAAAAGCAGGTGGTGCTGGCCAAGGTGTCCTCTGCGGCATTTGACTTTGATGTCATTCCAGGCGATCGGATTGAGTATCGGGCAATTCTTCATCAGTCAATGGCTGGCGGTACCCTCGTCAAGATCACCACGCATGTTGGAGATCGTGATCATGGGAAAGCAGAGTTGTTCTTTGCGCACCTCGAGACGGGTAAGGTTGCCCCGAAGTTGTTCAAGGCTCATGAGATGCATTCGTGGATGGATAACTTGCAGATCTATGACGTCGCCATCAATCCAGATGGCACACGGATTGAGCGAGGCAGTGATGACTGAGTCATGCACACGGTCACAATGATTCGTGAGGTCGTGTGATGAGGATTCATTCAAAGCTCAAAGATGCTTGCTCAACAGGCTTGAAGCAGCAGGAGATAAGTCTTTGAGCCCAGTAAGAACAACTCGGTCTGTTCTCGTGCCAAGAATTTTTGCCCCCTCATCAGAAATACTTTCAAGTCCCGTGAGCGAAAGGACCCCCGGATACACACTGAGATGCTGAAGTGCTTTGTCAGAAAGATTCGCAACCTTTGCGAGTGACAGCATGGTTCCGCTGTGTTTGGAAAGAAGCATTGCTACGTCTGTGGGCAGGTCTTGAAGCCCGTCAAGATACAGCATGCCCTGATGTGTGCTCAATGCTTTGGCGACATCAGGAGAGATGGTTGTAACGGAGGGAAACGAGAGTCCAAGAATATGCGTTGACAGAGCGGATGCGAGCGTTGGTGACAGGGATTGCAGGCCGCCAAATGAAAGATTGCCAGGATACTTTGCAAGAATGGAAGCCGCCTCTGGAGGCAGGTCGACGAGTCCATCGAGTGTGAGCACAAGTCCACGGTGCTTTGAGAGAGCAATCGCAGATTCTTTTGTAATTTTCGTCAGGCCAGCCAGTGAGAGCGTTTGTTGATGTGGAGACAGGGCCTTGAGGATTTCAGCACGTGGTTCCTTCAGCCCATTGAGTGAGAGTGGGCCATCATGTTGCGCCAGTGTCGCAGCGGCTTCTGTTGAAATCTGAGTAATGTGATCGAGTTGCCCAGCTTTTTTCTTGAGAATGGCTTTTGTCCATGTGCTGTCGTAGAGGCACTGAAGCTGACCGATGACCAGGCCACCTCGATGCTGCTTAAGCGCTTTTGATGCTGCTGCAGAGAGTGATGTGAGGCCTTTGAGCGAGAGTGTCCCTTGATGTTTTGCCAGTTCTGCAATGGCCCCATCTTTCAGGGTTTGAAGTCCGTTCAGTGATAGCACACCTTTGTGGGTGGCGAGTTCTTGTGCCGCTTCGATAGAAATATATTCAACGTGATCAAGTTTTCCGCCATGCCGTCGGATCGCCTCTCTCGCCCAGCGCAAGGATGTCAGTTTTTTCAGATCGCCGACCTCAACCTGACCGCGGTGTTTGGCCAGTCGTTGCGCCACTTCAACGGATAATTCTGAAAGGGACGTCAGCGACAGGAGGGGGCCAGCATGCTTTGAGAGATGATACGCGGCTTCATCGGAGAGTTCTGTAATTCCATCGAGATAGAGTAGCGATTCGTGTTGAGCAAGCATCTCTGCAACAGATGGCTCAACATGCTTTAAGCCATCAAGTGACAGACTCCCATCATGCGTTGCGAGGATTTTTGCAATATCGGGTGCGATGGATTGAAGCCCATTGAGATTGAGTCCACCTTCCTGAGCAGCAAGGATGTACGCAACGTCTGCATCGATCGACGTGACAGCATTGAGTGAAATGTCATCAAGCTGAAGACTGGCAATGTGTTCAGCCTGTTCGGTAGACAGTTCAGTCAGGGAGGAAAGCTCTTCTTCGTTCATGAGATATCTCGAGTATGATTGAACATACCATGCTTGCCATGAAATGCATGATGCCACCCGGAATCACGGTAAAAGGTTATGTGGGCATGTTGTGTAAGAAGGATTACTCCCCCTCAGAAGGTGTTGATGTCATGCTGGATTTCTGAATGCAGCCAAAAAGCTTTTGGCAGCGTTGTTGAATATGTTCATTCTGCCACAGGTCTTCGATCATGAACGGCTTGCCGTCGGTGTAGCACATTGGGATCTGCCAGTTTGGGTATTCCTGAAAGGTTCCCGGCTGGTTTTGCGCCCGGATATCCCCATAGAGATCAGTCAAGGCAATAGCGAGAAACCTGCAGGGACTCTGCGCGAGCAGTCGATACAGCCCTTCAATAATCTCCTGCGGAAAGTCGGTTGCCCGGCCAACCGAGGGATCAATGAGTCCTCGTTGACGAAGAATAGTTTCCCAAGCAACAAGCCAGTCCCAGTGTTTTGTCCATTCCGTCTCTGCATCGACGGTGAGCAAGCCAAGGGCTTGTCGTAGTCGAACATGCTCCCCTACAAGCAATCCAGCTGTTGGTGGCAGGTCGTGTACGGTAACAGTAGCAAGGCAATTTTCTCGCCATTGTTCGGGAGGCCGTGGGTTGCCGTGCTCACCTTCAAACCACAAAACAGAGGTGCCAGCAATACCACGTTCATTGAGATATGCCTGAGACCAGGCATCAAATGTTCCAAGATCCTCTCCAATGACAGAGGCACCAGCACGTTGTGCCTCAAGGACAAGAATACCGATCAAAGCTTCATGGTCATACGTGACAAACGTGCCTTCGGCTGCTGACATCGAATGAGGAATCCACCAGCGTCGAAAGAGCCCAATGGCATGATCAATGCGGATGCCACCGGCATGCCGTAGGATAGATCGAAGCATCTCCCGATACGGCTTATAGGCGACAGCTTCAAGCACATCTGGACGCCATGGAGGTTGTGACCAGTCCTGCCCCAGCTGGTTGTACATATCTGGTGGTGCACCGACAGATATGTCATGCGCCAGCACGTCTTGAAGCATCCATGCATCAGCCCCCTCTGGATGCACGCCGACAGCAAGGTCATGCATGATTCCAGCACCCATGCCTGCAGACTGTGATGCTTTTTGCGCAAACGATAATTGTTCATCGATAAGCCACTGAAGCTTTGAAAAAAACTGGATGCGATTACGAAACTCATGTTGAAACGTTGCCACGTTTGAATCCTCTGGATGGTGGAGGCCATCCGGCCAGTTACACGTATGAATCCCCCATGCTTCTGAAAACGCGCACCATGTTGCAAAGAGGGTGAGTTCGGCGTCCTCTCGCTGGCGATAGGCTTCATATGCGGCTTGTCGTGAGTCTGATAGTGGTTGAGCGAGAATGATTTCCAAACATTGCTTCTTGGCTTCCCAAATAGCATCTCTGTCAATGAGTGAGTCTGTAGATGCGCGTTCTTGAAGGGGTGTTGCATATGCATGAATCTTTTTGCGATCACTCTCAGACAACAATGTGTACTCTGGAATGTCTTCAATGTGCAGGTAGATGGGATTGAAGAAACGTCGGCTTGTCGGAAGATAGGGAGATGGTGCCAGGGGTGCCCTTACCTCTGCTGCATGGATTGGATTGATAAGAAGAAACCCTGCTCCGTGATGTCCTCCCCACGATGCAAGTGTGGCGAGGTCGTGAAAATCTCCAAGGCCCCATGAGGTTTTTGAGCGAGTGGCATAGAGTTGGGTTGTCAGCCCCCATGTGGACTGAGATGTGACCGGGAGTCGTTCTGGGGTGACGACAAGTGCACAAGAAAACTGTGAGGACTGATTTTCGTTGTTGAGTGTTGCAGTGAGTTGATGCCACCCTAAGGGGAGTGAGTTTGGAATCTCACACTCAATTGCTT
>JBDOMS010000547.1:0-5771 GCA_039831735.1 Pirellulales bacterium | reverse complement strand
AAGCGCAAGTTAAAGTGCTCGAAGAGAAACTGAAGGATACTCATATCGAGTTTCGTAAAGGAGGGAAACTTGGAGTGGCTGGTCATCCAACGGCGGTGCCATGTCATCTTACAATGGTGCAACAAGATTCCGCGGCAGATAAAGCTGGTCTTCAAATTGGAGATATTGTTCAAAAGATAAATGGCAAAGATGTACAAAATTTTGAGGAACTCACAACCATTATTGGGACCTTCGGCCCGGGGCAAAAAATAGAGCTCGAAATACTACGCGGCCAACTGGGTGGTCCCGGCGAGCATTTGAGTCGTTCGATAGAGCTAGATGCGTGGTAATAAGGATTTTTAAGCATTGAAAAACAGATGAACAAAAATTCAAAAGAAGAACTAGTGGATGTACGATGGCACACGCATGCTGTTAGCAGAGCAGACAGAGAACAGGCTGCAGGTCATAAAGGATGTGTCCTTTGGTTCACTGGACTTTCTGGTTGTGGAAAAAGTACAGTTGCTAATTTAGTTGATCGACAGCTGTACAATCGCGGCTGTCACACATTTGTTTTAGATGGCGACAACGTTCGCCACGGACTCAATGCAGCCCCAGCGTTATTGGAAACACACCACGGTAAAAATTTTGCGAGTCGTTTTGGCTTAGGATTCGGTCAACAAGACCGGGAGGAAAATATTCGCAGAATTGGTGCGGTTGCTGAGTTATTTGTGCAGGCAGGAATCGTCACGTTAGCCGCATTCATTAGTCCATATCGACGAGATCGTGATGCAGTTCGTGCAATGCTTCCTGAAGCAGATTTTATTGAGATTCACGTAAGAGCATCCCTTGCTGTCTGTGAGAGTCGTGATCCAAAAGGCCTTTACAAGAAGGCGCGAGCTGGAGAGATCACAAGTTTTACCGGGATTGACGATCCTTATGAGGAGCCCCTTCAGCCAGAGATAACGCTGGATTCAGACTCCAAAACACCAGATTTCCTGGCTAATGAAGTTTTGTGTTGGCTTGAGCAAACAGGAAAGATCCCAACAGTGAGTTAAGTGCGTCTTTCGATCGAACATTACTCAGAGGGTCCAAGCAATTCAATAATATTTCCATCAGGATCACGGACACATGTAAGAAATATACTTTTCGGTGCAAGTGATTTCGGAAGGGAAACAGGACCATTTGCAATTGGTTTCACATCATTTTTAGCTAAGCGAGCCAGAGCCGCATCTGTATCTGCTACCATGATCGTGAGATACCGAAAACCATTGTGCGAATGAATAAACTCGTTATCACCTTGACGAGGGGATGTTTCTGCCACGCGCATAAGCTTAAGTTTTGTTGCTTCAGGGCCATCACCAAGCACAAGAACACGAATCGAAAGTGGCTTATCATCAGTCAGTCCAGCGTCGTTGGCAAGTGATGACGGCACTTCGAATCCAGCTGTTTCATGAAATCCAATGACATCTTTATAAAAAGAAACAGACTTTTCTAAATCCTGAACAACCATTCCGATATCAATAGTGGAGCTGGTAAAAGTGACGGTCTCAGCAGCAAAACAAAATAGAGAAGTCGCAGCGATTCCAGAGAAGACGCTTGATAAGAGGAAAGTCTTGAGAAAAAACATATGAAAGTTCTCCAATCTTTTCAATAAAGCAAGTAACAAAGAGATCGAGCCGTCCCCATGGACCCCGTCATTGAATCCTTCACGGTAAATCATTTGCATTGAAAAATTTTTAGTGGATGAGATTGTGAATAAAGAAATGGCTGTATTGTACAGTGAAATCTAGTGTCGAAGGATTTCGAGTGTGATGTATCAGTGTTTCAGACCACAAAAGAATTGTTTGTTCAATTCTAATGTCAATCCAAAAAGCCTGATAACTCTTCACTGCGGGCTGGAGCCTGTAACTTTCGAACTGCTTTGGCTTCGATTTGCCGAATACGTTCTCTTGTTACTTTGAAAATATGCCCCACTTCTTCAAGTGTATAGCTGTAGCCATCTCCAAGCCCATAACGTAGTTTAATGATTTCTCTTTCACGATAGGAAAGGCTCTTGAGAACTTTCGAAATTCGATTTCGAAGCATTTCCTGAGCAGCACCGACAGCTGGATTTTCAGCACCAGTATCAGGTAGAAGATCACCAAAGTGGCTGTCCTCACTATTTCCAACCGGGCGATCCAGACTGATCGGATAGCGGCTCATAGCGGTTACTCGGCGAGTTTCATCAACTGGTGTACCAGCACGAGCAGCAATTTCTTCAATAGTTGGTTCGCGTCCATATTCCTGAAGCAACTGACGCGCTACATTTCGAACGCGGCTCATCGTCTCAACCATATGAACTGGAATACGGATTGTTCGACTTTGGTCTGCAACGGCACGGGTAATGGCCTGACGGATCCACCATGTGGCATAGGTGCAGAATTTGAAACCGCGGCGGTATTCAAACTTGTCAACGGCCCGCATTAATCCTGCATTTCCTTCCTGAATCAAATCCAGAAAGGACAAACCTCTGTTTCTATACTTCTTCGCAATCGAAACAACGAGTCTGAGATTCCCTTCAGATAAACCTCGCTTTGCTTTTTGATATCTTCTAAAGATCACTCGGATCTCTTCAACTCTTCTCTTCAAACTGCGCGGGGTTTCCTGGCAGGCTTTCAAAATTGCTCTATATTCTTCCACAAGTTCTGCTCGGGCAGATGGCGGTTGCTTGGAACGCTTGTGCGCATCAATCTTTGTCTTCAGTTCCTTGACTCGAGCAAGAAAGCCTTCAAGTGATGGAATCATGGCTTCGATTCGCTGTGTCCTGAGGCCGAGTTCCTCGATAAGCCGAACGCATCTTTGGCGGCGACGTCCAAGTCGAGCCCACGCTCGACGACGTTCTCCCATTCTGCGCTTCTTCCCAAGGGCAATACGATAGTCAGCTTTATTCTGTTTGAGCAGTTCTTCAAGTGTCCGAAGGTTATGTGGTAGCCGACCAAGAATTTGTTCTTTTTCCAAACGGTCGGTCACGGACACTTGCACAGTACGATCAAACGGCAATTCACCACGATGCACACGCGAGAGAACTCTGAATGCCTGCTGGCATACATATTCACACTCGATCAACTTTGCTCGCAACTGGGCTCGTGTGGTTTCAATTCTTCGAGCAAGAAATATTTCTTGAGCTCGAGTAAGGAGAGGTATCTCACCCATTTGTGTGAGATACATGCGAACTGGATCATCTGACCAATTCTCAACTTGTTCAGCAAGAACCTCTTCAGTCTCGGTTGCAAGTTCAACGTCACCGTTCTCAGTGATTTCACCTTCTTGAATATCTGGAGTAACCGATTCGTCAAGGAGTTCGGAATCTGCTTCCTCAGCAACTACTTTTTCAGTGAGTTCCTGAACCCCTTGTGGGTTTGATGTAACATCGTCTTCAAGTTCATCTAGTAACGAGTCGTACAAGTGAAAGCTCCTTCAAATACCAACTAAAAAAATGATGCCAGTGAAAAACCATCGGAGTGACCTATGGTCTACTGATGCATCTTTCGTTCGAACGACAGTGTGATTCAAGGCGCGACCAAGTCCAGTGCCCAAAAAACTTTCCGAGAGAAAGCGACTTTTTGGCCGAAGAACTGGATTATGGACGCTAAAAAAGGGGGGGGGAATTGGAGAAATGGGGAGATGTTGGAAAATACCTCGTTTGAGAGGACGAATCATTATGTCGCTAGAACCACGGGAAAGCCAACTTTTTTTGCCGATCAAAGCTAAAAAATTCAGAAAAAATGACATTTGTTGGTAAAAACTTCCGACGGAAGTGTTTCTGCGGCCAGCCACATTCAAAAACTTTCTTGGATCACAAGATATATGAAACTATTTTATTTACCTTGTCGGTGTTCTCAACGGATCGAAGTCACAACTGGTCAAGCAGGAGGATCTGTGACGTGTTCGTTCTGTGGTGAGTCTGTTTCCGTGCCAAAACTTCGAGATTTTCAGGAACTCGAACCAGTCCAACACAAACTCAAGGCAGCAAAAGGCAATTGGAGGGTTCCGCATTCTCTCATGATGGCAGGAAGCACCATTGCCTTGTTGGGCTGCATTTCTGCATTTTGGTTGACCAGTCGAACCTCTTACACGTTTTCACCAGATGCAGTTCGAAACCATGTGATTTCGAATGTCAGCGATCAGGATATTCTCAAAGCGTGGAAAAACCTTTCTCAATCTGGTGTTTCCCGACCACCTTTTCCTCAAGAGAAGTATATTCAGCAAAAGTATTACTATTGGATGGGAGTATCGAGAGCGCTTTTAGTTTTTGGTGCTATTGGGATGTGTATGGTGGTTGTAGGTATAGGAATGTTGGTCAATGACCATATCAACAAGGAATGAAAGCAGCATTTATAAAAAAAACGGGTAGCCCAGATACCATCATCGTGGACGATCTCTCTCCTCCACGCATTGGTCCACGGGATGTCTTGATTCAAGTAAGAAAATGCTCTGTGAACCCAATTGACACTTATGTTCGGGCAGGCTCAGTCGCTATGCCTTTGGAGTTTCCATTTATTGTTGGGAGTGATTTTGCAGGCGACGTTTTGGCTACTGGATGTGACGTTGTCAGCTTTAGGCCAGGCATGAAGGTTTGGGGTTCAAACCAAGGTTTACTCGGGCGTTCTGGTTGCTTTGCAGAACACATTGCCGTGCACGAGCGATGGGTCTATCCAATACCAGAAGGTGTAAGTTACGAGACAGCGTCTGCAGCAGCCTTGGTTTCCATCACAGCCTGTCTAGGGCTCACACGCCACGCATGGATTACCGATGGGGAGACAGTTTTTGTAAATGGTGGTTCGGGTGGAGTCGGTATTGCAGTTGTTCAAATTGCAAAAGCACTAGGGGCGCGAGTAATTGCATCCGCCGGAACACCAAAAAAGCGAAAAATGGTAGAGGATTACGGTGCAGATGTTGTTGTGGATTACCATGACCCAGCTCAGGTTCTGAAGTCGGTCCGCCAGTTCGCTCCCCATGGAGTGGATGTTTTTTGGGAGACCTCACGGGAGCCAGACTTCCATAAGGCTGTTTCTGTAATTCGTGAGCAAGGACGGATAGTGTTGATGGCAGGACGAGATGCACAGCCATCATTCCCAGTTGGGCCTTTTTATGTGAAGCAGTGTCATGTAGTTGGATTTGTAATGTTCAAATCTTCAAGTGAAGAACAATTAGCGGCGGCACTCAACATTAACAGATGGTTGTCGTCAGGTGCCTTGAGGATACCAATTGATCGTGTGCTTCCGCTCAGTAGTACTGCGGAAGCTCATCGCCTTCAAGAAGCCAGTACGGTTCACCAGAGTGAACAGTTGTACGGGAAAATAATTATTGATTGTGATTAGCGACCAAAGGACCACGGCCATCGTGCAGATTTTGTAGATGAGTTCGACTGATTCTTGTCTTCAGCAGTTGGCGCTTGAGTAGCGATTGACTGCTGTTGGTTTGAGACACTTCGCTCCTGGCGAATTTTTTGTAGTTCTTCTTCTACCGCACCAACAGTTGCACGAATGTTAGGAAACAGACCACGGAATACGGATGGTGCTTTCTGTTGTTCTCTATTCGGATGGTTTTCTAGTGTAGGGGCCTGACTTACACGAGGAATGGATGCAGGTCGACTGTATTGTTTTCTTGAAGATGTTCTGCCAGATGAGTTTTCTAATGCCTTCATTCCCTGCTGCTGATTCTCTGGCAAAGTAGTCACCTGAGTTGATGGTGGTACAGTTACATTTGTTGCCTCTTGAAGGGACGGCTTTGGCTGTTGTGCCTCAGGAGCC
>JBDOMS010000333.1:0-5794 GCA_039831735.1 Pirellulales bacterium | reverse complement strand
TATTCGCCAGCGTTCTCTTTCACGATGCTCAGATGTCTTGAATGGGCACTCTGAAAGGGAGTCGATGATTTCTTGCTCCCGCCATGCTCTTGCAAATTTTTCTGTAATATCGCACTCATCGAGATTGATTCCATGTCGTTTGCCAAATTGCATGTAGACATGGCTTACTTGGGGATATGGAACAACAAGAGTGCCGACAACATCAAAAACAACAATGTCCAATGCTACCGCCTTGGAATGAAACCCAGGTCAAGTCCGAAAACGAAAAACATGAGGGAGAGAATCAAAGCCAAGCCTACATACGATAGGACAGCAACAACATTTTCACTCGGAGGCTTCCCTCTCACCAACTCATACACTAAGAAAACCATATGCCCCCCATCAAGAACGGGGATAGGCAAAAAATTCACAACGGCAAGATTTGCACTCAGCATCGTCAAAAAGAGCAGAAGTCTTCCAAATCCTTCTTCTGCTGATCGACCTGCTTGCTTGGCAATTTCGATTGGCCCACCAAGTAACCGTGGGCTGATTTGACTACTCGTCAATTTTCCTAAAAACCGGTACACCAAAGATAAATCTTCCTTTGTCTTGCTCGCACCACTGGCAAGGGCAACTCCCCAGGAGCTGGCTTGTACTCGCTTGTACACCGGATTGAAGACAAGTCCTCTATCGACAACAAACTGATCCTCCAATGAAGCTGGCTCTAACTCTACATCTCTTGCCAGTCCGTCTGCTCCTTCAATGACCAACTGAATTCGTGCATCAGAAGTCACTTGCTGGAGAACTGCCATAACGTACGGCCAACTTTGTGATTCCTCAGATAATTCAAGGCCTGATTGCTCCGAATCAGAATCATCATCTGGTTCAATAAATCGTGCACGAATAACTTTTTCACCTGCCTTGACCCCAGCCGCCTCAGCCGGGCTGCCAGGTTGTACTTGCGCAATTGTTGTTTCCACAGTGACAGCCAGACCAAGAGATGAAATAGCTACCGGGCTGGCTGGCCAACGTGGCTCCTCAATCCAAGTAACAGTACGAGGTCTGATTGTAAGAGAGGATGACTCTGCTCCATCTCGAGTCACATCTAGCGTTACCTCCTCGCTTGTCATTTTGCTTAACACACTATCAAGCGCCAGTACATCCACAATTGGTTCCCCATTGAGTGCAGTGATACGGTCACCTGAACGGATTCCTGCTTCAGCAGCAGGAGAACCAGCCTGTACGGCCTTGACCGTCCCTGCAACCATCACAATTCCAAGAGAACGTCTTCGCTGCGGAGGAACAGAAATATTTATTTGTGATGCATCACGTGCAACGGTCAATGTGACATCTTCTGCTGGTGTTTGAGAGAGCTCTGCTATGAGTTCTGCATATGTAGAAATGGATTGACCGTTAACTGCACGAATGGTGTCTGACGCAGCAAGAGGTGGCTTTGCCTCTGCAGCAGTTCCTGGAAGCCGAGGTGAAAGATCATCTGGCAAAGAAACTGAAAACGGGCTGGTCACTCCAACGGTTGGCACACCAAGATCCGTATCTGGGTGTAACACAACAGATTTTGATGTGTCATCAGAAGGTCTGTAAATCTTAAATGCCACACCCTTTTCGACATTTCCAAGCGTGACACCATTCCGAAGATCTGAAAAAATTGGGTTTTTACGATTCCCAATCTCAGTAATGACATCACCCGTACGAAGACCTGCTCTCCATGCTGCCCCTCCAGGGCGCACACTTGAAATCTCGCAGGTCATCTCCTCGACCCCAAGACCAAAGGCAAGTGCTGCCATGAATACTGCAAAGATGACATTCATAATCACACCTGCAGAAATGATGGCCATTCGTTTTGGAACACTCTGTGCGGGATAACTTCGTGGATCCCAGGCAGGATGTGGTTCACTTGTTGGCTCTGGAGGGAGATCACCTGAAAATTCAGCCTGACGGGCACGTTGGGCCTCACGGGCAGCAGCAGCAGGATTATCATCCTGCCCGAGCATTTTCACATAGCCACCTAAGGGTAATACTCCTATTCCATATTCAGTCTCACCCCATCGGAAGCTCACGAGTTTCATGCCACCGATATCAAAACCAAGGTAAAACTTTTCACATTTCACACCGCATGCTTTTGCAACGAGAAAATGGCCTAACTCATGAACAAAAATGACAAACCCAAGGCCACCAGCAACCTGGAGGATAACTCCCCAACTTGAAGGCTGAAGAATCCATGGAACCGCAGATTCTGCAGCAAACAAACACATCCCAAATATTTTCAGACACACACCCACTTTATAACCTCCTGCCTGGCCCATCTATCAAGACGCTGAACTTCGTCAAGAGATGGGTTTTGTGAAAAAGGATGCTCATCAAGCACCTTTCTACAGATCGTAGTAATATCAGTGAATCGCAATTCGCCATCAAGAAAAATCTGCACCGCTTGTTCATTGGCCGCATTGAGTACAGTACCACAGGTGCCTCCACGTGTGGCCGCCTCGTGCCCAAGATAAACTGCAGGGAACCGTTGTGGATCAGGAGGCTCAAATTCTAGTGAAAAATGCCGTGTGAAATCTAGTTTTGGGGCAGGACACTGAAGCCGTTTTGGAAAGGCCAATGCATATTGAATCGGAAGTCTCATGTCGGGAGGACTCAGTTGGGCAATAATCGATCCATCAGCATACTCAACCATGGAATGGACAATGGATTGAGGGTGAATCACAACGTCAAGTTTGTCACCAGAAAGCCCAAAAAGCCACCTCGCCTCAATCAACTCTAATGCTTTATTCATCATTGTTGCAGAATCGATTGTTATCTTCGGACCCATGGTCCAGGTAGGATGCTTGAGTGCCTCTTCAAGCGTAACCGCTCCTAGCGTCTCAACTGGACGGCACCGAAAAGGACCTCCGCTTGCCGTAAGAATAACGCGAGCCACTTCAGACACACTACCGCATCGTAAGGCTTGATGAATCGCTGAGTGTTCACTGTCAACTGGAACAATTGCTCCACCAGACTTTTCAGCAAGATTGATGACCAATGGCCCAGCCATCACAAGTGTTTCTTTATTCGCAAGGGCAACATTCTTTCCGACTTCAAGGGCTGCCAACGTACTCCGTAAACCAGCAGCTCCCACAATTGCAGACACAATCCTGTCAATGTCAGGATTCTGCACAAGTTCATCGAGTGCTTCTGGCCCAACAGCTAATCGTGTTCCTGATGGTAACGATTGTGCATCAATCGAATGACCCGCCTCTGGATCAGTGATCACAACCCACTTCGGATGACATTCATGCGCCTGCTTAATGAGGTGATTGACACTTCTGTGGGCAGCAAGGAGAAAGACGGTAAAACGACCTTGAGAAGACGCAATGACATCAAGCGCGCTTTTCCCGATACTTCCTGTTGACCCAAGCACCGCTACATTGAGCGGGGCTTCAGACGGCGCACGATGAGGAGTAGGTAGTAGTGGTGACACAGGGGCAGCCGCGGCAAAAGCAGTGGCTCAACGGCAGGCGAAAAAATGAATGGTATAATGAAAAATTGATTTTATGCCGTAATGTATGAAACTTCCACATGAAGTAATTCAAGCGGGCATTTGTCGTACGCTTTTTTCGTGCGTAGGATGCTAGATCCGGGCGGTGACCAAAAAACCCGCTCGAAACATGTCTTCTATAATCGGTACTCAGAGAACCTTATGGTACAAAAACGCGATAATTCCGGGAAAAAAAATGGTGATCGTCGCTCCTCAGTTGGGGGGCCCAATCTTGTGTGGTCTCTCATTGCAGCAGCAGTGGCTGGTTTGTTTGTACTCAGTCTGTTTGGGTCAACCGCGGAAGTGGATCTTTCCTACAGTGACCTCGAAAAGCTTATACGTGCGACAGGACGAAGTGAAACTGACCCCACTGCCTCTCCCAGGTTTATTGAAGTCCCTCGTGGAAATGGTCGTAATCTTGAAGTCAACCGCTACAGTGATCTTCAAGATGTTGTCATTGGTGCATTTGAAGTTTCTGGAACCGTTCGAGAACTCCCTTTATCTGGTCGTGATGAATCAAAACCTGATGGTCCAGAACAACGCCTTGCTCCAAAAAGTGGCCTTCGTCGTTTTCGGACTGCCAAATTACCAAGTGAAAACTCTGAGGGACAACTCTCCAAACTCCTTGCAGAAAATGGAGTGCCTTTCAGCTATGAAGAACCGCCAAGCCCATGGCGAAGTTGGATGCCTATGCTATTCATCACAGGTCTTTTTGGTCTGATCTTCTGGCTTATGATTCGGCGCGTTGGTGGAGCTGGAAGTCCGATGGCTTTTGGTCGGAGTCGCGGAAAAATGTATGCCCAGGAAGATTTGGGGATCACTTTTGATGATGTTGCTGGGATTGACGAAGCTGTCGAAGAACTTAGGGAAGTTGTTGAGTTCCTTCGGAGCCCAGAAAAATATCAAGTTCTTGGTGGACACATCCCAAAGGGTGTGTTGCTTGTCGGTCCTCCAGGAACGGGAAAAACACTTCTGGCCAAAGCAATTGCTGGCGAGGCTGGTGTACCATTTTTTGGTCTCTCAGGAAGTGACTTTGTTGAGATGTTTGTTGGTGTCGGTGCAGCTCGAGTCAGGGATATGTTTCAACAGGCAGCCCTTAAGTCACCCTGCATCATATTTATAGATGAGCTTGACGCTCTCGGAAAAACACGGGGAAGTGGTGTCATAGGAGGACATGATGAGCGCGAGCAAACATTGAATGCACTCCTCGTTGAAATGGATGGCTTTGGAAGTAATTCCGGTGTGATTGTGATTGCAGCTTCAAATAGACCGGAGACGCTTGATCCGGCACTCCTTCGACCTGGTCGTTTTGATCGACATGTTCTTGTAGACCGGCCAGATGTTCGTGGAAGAGAAGCGATTCTTCGCGTACATGTCACCAATGTCAAACTCGACCCAAATGTTGATATTGCTCAAATTGCTCGGATCACATCTGGTTTTGTTGGAGCTGATCTTGCCAATCTTGTTAATGAGGCGGCCCTTCTGGCAGCTCGTAACAATAAATCCACCGTTGGCATGGAGGAATTCAATGAGGGTGTTGAGCGGGTGACTGCCGGACTTGAGAAGAAGAAGCGTGTGATTCACGAGGATGAAAAAAAACGTGTCGCGTATCATGAAGCAGCCCATGCACTTGTTGCGTTCTCACTCCCAAACACAGATCCTGTTCACAAGATTTCCATCATTCCCCGAGGGCTTGCTGCACTTGGATATACCATGCAGCGCGCTGAAGATGATCGCTACCTTCTCACTCAATCTGAACTCGAAAGCCGAATTCAAGTTCTCCTTGCAGGAACCATTGCCGAAGAAATGATTTACGATGATGTCTCCACCGGAGCTCAAAATGACCTTGAACGTGTCAGTGAAATTGCTCGATCCATGGTCATGGATTATGGAATGAGTCGCCTTGGTCGTGTAACGTATCGTGAAAACCCTCGCTCACCATTTCTAGCAGGATCATCGTCTGAAGTTCAAAGTGCTCGTCCGCATAGTGAGGAAACGGCTCGTGAAATTGATGAGGAAGTGAAGCGTATCGTCGATACGCTTATGAATCAGGTGCGTCGCATTCTTGAAGAACGACGGACTGCTCTTGAGGCTATTACGAACCGTCTCATTGAAAGTGAAGTAATCGATGGCGATGAATTAAAGGAAATCATTGAGCCCTCAATTGGTTCTCCTCAAATTGTGCCTGGCACAACTGCGGAACGCCGTGCTGCACGATCGACTCAGAGTCAAAGCGAAGGGGCCGATTCTTCATCTACGCAAAATAAAAATGATGCT
>JBDOMS010000200.1:0-5804 GCA_039831735.1 Pirellulales bacterium | reverse complement strand
GTGAGTGATGCTGGCTTTTGTGAAGCAGACGTGAATGAGGAATGAACACGCCATTGCGCCCACATTGCCAGCAGAATTGCTGGGGCAGTAGCGATAATGAGGTATGGGTCAAAAAAAAACAGAGGCATTCCTTTGGTCTCCAAGCTTCCGACTAACAATATTCAACAGCAAACCTGATTTTTTCATTGTATTCTAGTGTCTCAAGAATTTTTTTGTATTTGTGTGTATTTACATGACTGATATTTTTTGAATTTAGCTGTTAACCATATGAAACTCAGAATATCGATGTTGGCCAGTTGGGGTGTCATGATCCTCTGCTCCCCTTTATTTATGGTACCTGGCTGTAGCCGAACTCCGAAACATGTCTCCTTCGAAAACAACACTCTGGAAAAAAATCCATCTACAGACATGGAATTACTTGTCCATCGAATAGATACAGTTCTCACTCACGCACGAGATAATCGTCTGCTTGATGCTTCAACCCATGGTGCATGGCAGGTTGTGCATGGAATACTTGCATTCGGAGAAGAATTTCCACTTCGTCATAACAATACCGTCTCTCCAGCACTCGATTATCTGTTGCGTGGTGGCACCATAAAAGGCTGGGTCCTTCGGCCTTCAACTCCTGGTATCCGTGCTGTGGTGGAAGGTGGCAGCACAATGGCGCAGGGACATCCTGACCAGTGGCTTGGCTATCTTTCCCAGTGCGGTCTCGCGCCCTGTGGCACCGCACCGGTGCCTCTTGAGACACCAATGATAGTAGCAGATCGCACATTCACTGTGGCTGATCTTCTTGCACAAAGCCAAGCAGATATCATGCCAGGACAGGAAGCCACGTGGACGCTGATGGCTCTTTCAACATATCTCAACCATGACGACGAATGGATATCACGTGATGGTGAACGCTGGACACTAGAACGCGTCGTTGCGATGGAAATAGATCAAGATATTTTTTCAAGTGCCTGTGGCGGAGCACATCGCTTATATGGACTCCTCACTGCGTTAAGACACTACATGGCTGCGACAAATACTGAATGGGATGCACTTCATGGTGTCTGGGGACGAGCCGCGAACATTATCGATGAGTGTATAGAGAGGGCTCGATCTTTCCAGCAGGCTGATGGTAGCTTTTCGATCCATTCTTTTGAACGACCTGGATTTTCGTCTGATGTATTCATGAATTTGGGATCAACTGGACATGTTTTTGAAGTGATCGTGATGGCTGTCGATCCTGAACGTTTTACTGAACCATGGATTACCCGAGCTGCTGACAGACTTACGGCCTTGCTCGAACAGACCGCAGATATCGACGTTGAATGCGGAGCACTGTATCACGCCATCCATGGACTTGCGATCTACCATCACCATATTCAAAAAACATTCAATGAACCGTAGAATGATTCCGTCGCACTGACTTAATATGATCTCACTCCGGAGCATTGGTTGCTATCCTCCCCTAATTCATCTTTATCAATGCACGGACTTATTTTTTTTTACATTCGCAAATTTGCAGACGTTGTGTCCTCAGACACGGCATCATGGTCCGTTTTGCGATCAACCGTAGCGACCAGTCACGAAAGGTATCTCCCTTCAGGTACGTATCCTGACTCCGAAGCGGTTGAACTCCTTACTTCACTCGCAGAAACTGCCAACAAGCCCTTGCCGGCCATTATTGAACAATTTGGGATGTTTCTTGCCCCTCACCTTCTCAAGGTAGCTGGTCAATATGTTGATCCTGATTGGTCCGCTCTTGATCTTATTGAACACACTGAATCAATTATTCATTCAATGATTCGTTCTACCAATCCTGGCGCAGAACCTCCAGTCCTTGATACTGCGCGAGAGTCACCCGCAGAACTGACAATTATTTATAGTTCCCAACGAAGACTTTGTGGTCTGGCAAAGGGTCTCATTCGTGGTATCGGCAAGCATTACAAGCAGGAACTCAATATCAATGAGACGTGTTGTATGCACAAAGGATCACCTTTTTGCACATTGGTTGTAACGACTGAAAACAGTGACACTCAGGAAAAGACAGCATTGCTGCACGACACCATTGAGTTCAATAAAGAAGAGGCTGAAATTTTAGAAAACTCATCCTCGCAAGCAGCTCCGTCGCCAGAACCCTACCAGCACACACGTCCCAGCCAGATTGGCGAGTACCAGATCCTCAACGACATTGGCAGAGGCGGCATGGGTAAGGTTTTTCTTGGTCATGATAAGCAGCTTCAGCGTGAAGTAGCGATAAAAGTGATGCATTCCCATCGGGCACACAATCAAGCTGCTCGTAAAAGATTTCTCAATGAAAGCCGGGCAACAGCCGCGATTGATCATCCTCATGTTGTCACTATTCATCAGGTGGGTGAGCACGATGGTGTCCCTTTCATTGTCATGCAACGACTTGAGGGCTGCACCCTACAAGAATACTGTACTGAGTCCGGTAGCCTTTCTGTAAGCGAGGTACTGAGAATTGGACGGGAAGTTGCACTTGGCCTTGACGCTGCCCATTCACATGGCCTCGTACACCGAGATATCAAGCCAGCAAATATCATTCTTGAAGGGCCAAATAAGCATGTAAAGATTATTGATTTTGGTCTGGCGCTAGATACTCTTGAGAGTTCATCAAAACTTACGGATGATGGTTCGATTGTAGGTACACCTGCCTATATGTCTCCGGAGCGAGTGAATGGTGATACCATCGATTCTCAAAGTGACATATTCAGTCTCGGTATCATTCTTTATGAGATGCTCAGTGGAAAACTTCCCTTTGAAGGAGAGTCAATCGTATCGACGCTTGTAGCCATTGCTGGCGGACGTGCAGAGCCACTTCATAAAACAGCACCTGATATTCCCGAGTTAGTAAGTAGCTTTATCATGCAAATGATTGCTCCAAACAAAGCAGATCGCCCAGCGACAGCTTCAATAGTGGTGAACACTATTTTGGAGATCGAAAAACAGCTGAATTCTCACGCTTAGATGCAAGCACCTGCTGAACTTCCTTAACGAGATTCGATACTTCCCCCTGCCATTGAATGGTATAGATTTTCTGGCTATCAAGATGCTTGAGCTGCGCTGAACCAGATTCAAACTCTTCACTTCCAAGAATGAGCGCAAATGAGAAGCCTTTTTTTGCAGCATTTTTCAACTGGTTACCCAGTTTTTTGCATTCTGGAAAAAACTCCACTGCGATTCCCGCATGGCGAAGAGCTCGGGCAATCTTGAGATACTGCCCAAGGTACTGTTTATCAAAGTGCGTTAGAAAGACTTCAGCGGGTGTCTCGATACCTGTGAGTTTTCCAAGTTCCTCCAACCCGGCAAGAAGTCGATCAATACCTAATGATGCTCCAACCCCGGGTAGTTGTTGCTTCGTGTACAGTCCAGCGAGATTGTCATATCGCCCACCGGAACAAATACTTCCTAGCTCAGGAAGTTCATCAAGAAAGCTTTCAAGTACGATGCCCGTGTAGTAGTCAAGCCCACGTGCAATCGAGGGATCAACAGTAATACGCCCCTTTGGTACACCCATGTCGTGCACATGGTTAAGAAGACTTTGAAGAGACTCAACGCCTGCTTCCCCTAACGCAGAGCCCTCTACGAGTGAGCGTAATTGCGAAAGCACAGAGTCAACATTTCCTTCAAGGGCAGCCATTTCAAGCAAAGCATGTGAAGAATCCTTGGATGCCCCCACATTTCGCATCTCCTTTGCAAGAGCATGCACTGAAATCTTGCCGCGCTTGTCGAGTATCCGTAACACATCCGTAGAAATGTCCACCAAATCAAGCTTTTCAAGCATGCCGGAAAGTACTCGTCGATCATTCACCCGAATAGTGAATCGCTCAAGACCAATGGCCGAAAGCAGATCATGCACAACCAAAACTGTTTCAAGATCTGCCAATGGACTTGTTGTGCCGATTGTGTCGAAGTCACACTGCATAAACTCCCGATATCGACCTCTTTGCGTATTCTCCCCACGCCATACCGTTGCCATGTGATAGCGTTTGAAAGGAGTTCCAAGGGTCGCAATATGCTGGGCACAGAATCTGGCAAAAGGTACCGTCAAGTCAAAACGCATACCAACTTCACGCCCACCATGATCCTTAAAACGATAGAGTTGCTTATCCGTTTCCTCACTCCCTTTTCCAGTAAGAATCTCAAGGTACTCAAGCGTGGGTGTATCGATCGGCGCAAACCCATACGAACGATATACTCGCCGAGCAATATCCAAAATATTCTCGCGGGCCAACGCCTGAGCGGGCAACTGATCACGGAAGCCCTTGAGTGTTCGTGGCTGAATCATGAAATCACTGGAAGAAGTGATGGCTTCGGGCTTCGGATCGATTTTGTACGATTCTTCTTCTTGCGACCATCACCGATTTTTTTACCACCTGGACCGAGCACGACTTCCATATATTCAACAACTTGTTCAGCTGTTTCAAAATACTGGTCGTACACCCAATCATCCTCATATTCACATTCTTTGGTCGTGTACTCTCGGCAAATCAGAGGACGCGTTTCATAAATGCCACAGCGATGATCTGCTTGGAGATGTTTGCAAACGGTATGCACACACACATACCAGTCACCATCTTCAGTGAACGCAGTTGCATGTTCATGAAGAAGGAACCAGCGAAGAAACTCAAACTCTTCTCTTGTTGTTGGTGTATCAAGGGGTAACGCAAAATAGCGACAGCACTTTGCGGAACAATATTCGCACAACACCTTGTCTTTTGGGACATCATCGCGGTGAGGTTTTTGAGGCAGAACAGGGAGGATCGGCTCAACTGCAAATGAGGACATATGCGTATCCGAGAACTGGTTTTGGTGTGGAAAAGAACTTTTCAGACAGCAATATACCACTCTTCGCCTCCACTGCACGTGCAGATGTCACATTGCCCACTTGTATGGCCTATACTCTTTATTTTCCGATTTCCGGAGTGCATAGACTGATGCCAAAACGTTGGCACATCCAACCTCATGATCAGGCCATAGTTGCGGGTATTGAGCACTCTGCAAGAGTTTCCAGCATTGTGGCTCGCCTGCTGGCAGCTCGAGGTCTCACCGATGAATCTGACGTCAAGTCTTTTCTGAATGGAACGATGGCCGACCTGCGGGATCCCGAGCTCCTCCCGGGAGTCTCAGAGGCAGCAGAACGAATTCTCGATGCTGCGAAGGCTGGCAGGAACATTGTGATTTACGGTGACTACGATGCAGATGGCATGTGTGCAACTGCTATTCTTTATGCATGTCTTGACGCCATTGATGCAACGCCAACCTATTATGTTCCAGATCGGTTTGAAGAAGGTTATGGTCTCAATGGAGATGCCCTGAGGCATTTGGCAAATCAATCTACTGATCTCATTGTGACTGTTGATTGTGGTATCGCAAGTCTCACAGAAGCCAGCATGGCCAAGCAATTGGGCATTGAACTCATTATCACTGACCATCACACGTTAGCTGATTCACTTCCTGAAGCAGACGTCCTCGTCCATCCACGTCTGCCGGGAACTGATTACCCATTTGGTGAACTCTGTGGTGCTGGCGTTGCATTCAAGCTTGCTTGGGCAATCGCAACTCGTACCTCCGGTGCCAAACAGGTAACTCCACGACTACGAGAAATGCTTCTTCGCGGTATGGGCTATGCGGCACTCGGGACTGTGGCTGATGTTGTACCGCTTCTTGACGAAAACAGAGTTTTTGTAAAGCACGGTTTGGAATGTCTTCGAAAACGAGGGGGGCCAGGCATTTCGCGACTCCTTGAACTCGCAAAACTTCACGATAAATCAAATCTTGAAAGTGAAGATGTG
>JBDOMS010000384.1:1313-25479 GCA_039831735.1 Pirellulales bacterium | reverse complement strand
CCTGCCTTCAATCCACGCCCATGAAAGCCCCCAACACCTGCGACAGCAAGGGTACTCCGGCTTGCGAGCACGACTGGCACATCAAGACCGCCAGCCACTGCAAGATATCCTCGACACCCTGTTTTCGCATGCCCCATCGTGACCACCGTCCCGGCAGACACATGGACAACCTGGCCGTCTGGCAATCCAGGGAACTCTGCACCAACAACAACAATATCAGCATCACACTCAAATCGAAGCGTTGGCCCCAATACCGTGCATTCAAGTCCGGCGGCACCAACAGCGTTACCAACCAAGAGATTTGCAAGCCTCATGGAGACGTCATCTGCTGCTCCGGAAAGAGGAACACCTTTTTGACGATACCCTCGTCGCCCAAGATCTTGAACGGTTGTAAAGAGACCTGGTTGTACAACCGTGATCGAACGAGCGGCGATCCCGCTCGATGTGTTGGTTGGAGCCAACGGCTTCTCCTCAGTCTGCCCGTGAACCTCAGTAAAACGGACATGATCTCCCACCTCCAGAACTGAAGGCGTTGAACACCGTGCATCAAAAAGATTGATGGGTGCATGACCAATCAGATTCCATCCCCCTGGACTCGAGAATGGATACACTCCAGTCTTGTCTGCACCAATTCCAACAGCTCCAGCAGGCACGCAGGTGCGTGGAGTCGCTCGTCGTGGCGTCCAAAGCTTTTTCGGTAATCCCTGAAGGTACGCAAACCCAGGCAGAAAACCGATGGACTCAACAAGATAATCAGCATCTGAATGGAGCGAGATAAGATACTCCCGACTCAGTCGATGATAACGACAAACATCATCGAGATCTGCGCCGTTGTATATGATTGGAATTTGATGAGTGGCGGTGACGGGGGCATTCTGAACGTTCACCTCGCTGACAAGAGAGAGCACCTTGTCCTTGAGCCTTTCCATATCACGACTGGACATTGGCGCCACTGATAATGTGACCCGACCAGAAGAAGGAACAATGTCCTCCACGTTGGGGAGGGGTTGTGACCGGAGTACGTCAACGACGGATCGAACGTGAGACACTGTACGAGAACGTTCATTTTCACAGAAACATAGCGCAATTGCTTTGTCACCAATGAGACATGAGTCCATCAAAAAATTCCTTGCATCTCCAGAACCGTGCTTCGTTGCTGTGCTCAATGCCCCGAAATACAATCTGCCTTCGACGAATTCCGGTATCCATGCGCACAATACAAGTCCTGGAGGTTTTTACGTGCGAGTCGAACTTATTCCATCGAGTGTATCCCATGCTGAGGACGAGAGCGCCCCTCAATTTTTATCAAGTTATCTTATTGGCGATTCACTTGTTATTGATGGCGGATCTGTTGGGCTACTCGCTGACATAGCAAGACAAAAGGCTATTCAACACATTTTCCTCACCCATGCTCATCTTGATCATGTTGCGAGTCTGCCACTTTTTGTTGAAACCGTCTATTCTCCAGGTCCTGACTGTGTTGAGGTTCTTGCTCATGCATCTATCCTCAGGCAGATCCGAAGAGATTTCTTCAATAATGTGACATGGCCTGACTTCATTGAACTGTCCACAGCAGACGATGCTTTTATGAAGTTTACTCCAATCGACTCCCTCACGACTGTGGAACGATCCGGATACCGGATCACACCCGTGCCTGTTCATCACACCCCTGATACGTATGGCATGATTGTGGATGACGGAGAGTCTTGTGTTGTCTTTGCGGCTGACACGGGCCCAACGGAAAAGATTTGGGAAGAAATAGCACAGTTTTCCAACCTCAAGGCTGTGCTTTTGGAATGTAGTTTTCCGGACGACATGGAAGCATTTGCAACCAAGACAGGCCATCTGTGTCCACGCACGTTTGTTGCCCAATGTAAGCAGATCGCAGAGACAGTGCGGATCATCACGGTTCACCGGAAAGCCCGCTACCGTGATGCAATAGCAAAGGAACTTCGTGCGTATAATCTCCCCAACGTTGAGATCATCAAGCCGGGTATGGCCTATTCTCTTTGATCTGTCAGCGTCAACTCGTAGAAAGAAACATCTGAGGGCTCACTGTCAGTAGTTGCCGATATCTCCGTTGTTTCGTGTTCCCATGGCTCGCCACACCTGACCATCAATCGAGTCATTCACAATACGAAGAGAACCATCCATCATGGCTGCATTGACGAATCCATGATGATAGCTTCTCGACGTGATTGAGGCATATGTTTTATTCGTGGCACTCTTGCCTTCTTGCTGAGAATTATAATCGAAGTCATAGTCATCCGTGCCATCGCTATATGGAACAACGGTGTTGGGACTGAATGTCGTTGTAAAACCAGTGTGGTGCACTCTGCCATCTGGCCACTCTGTATGGCCTGTGTTGTTATTGGTTGCCGGGCCAAGCTTTTGCTGCCCACCACTTGCAAACCCCGCCACGGCAGACGGGTCGGTCGGCGGTATGGCTAATGGCTCACTCGTATTTCGTACATATGGTGTAAAAGCTTTTACCTCAGATACACACAGTGTTTTTGAAAGTCCATCTGCAAACCTGATGGGGCGATATTTTGAGTTTGGGTGGAAAGCTCCATCCCCACCTTTGCCTGTGGCAGGGTCGTAAATAAACCATGTTCCGAAATTAAACCCGTAGTTTGTTGGGTACACATAGTTCGAACCATTTTTCGTTCGAAAAAAGTTATTGACTTCACTTGGACATACAAAGGCTTCGATTCTCGTTGAGCCAACGATTGCCCAATTGGTTCCAGCGGCTCCCCCCGGATATCCTTCATCCCACGGTTGTTCAAGATTAATGTTTTCTGCAACAGCACCCTCTTCGATATACGGCAAAATGCGTCCATGAATGCCCCATGATCCATTGTTCCCGCCGAATGCCGTTCCTGGAGTGTGCACCATGCTTGGCGGGAAGTGCTTTCGCGCTGAGGCATAATTATGAGCAGCCAAGACAAGCTGCTTGATATTATTTGAACAGGCCAAACGCCGAGCGGCCTCACGTGCTGATTGCACAGCAGGCAAGAGGAGTCCAATCAAAACGCCAATGATCGCAATAACAACAAGCAATTCCACTAACGTGAAACCATGTGAAATACTTCTTTGGTTAGCCTTGTTCAGAATCATCATATAAACATTACCACCAATGCTTTTTTTAGACAACTGATTCAACCCCTTGGTTTCCATGCTTGTTATTGCCTTGATAGAAAAATGATTTCTCAGGCGAATACTCAATGCTGTCTTCGAAATAACGTAGCTGAGTACATGCAGGCTCCTTGAGTATATCAGAAACATTGACGCATGCAGTACTGTCAAAGTCCCCAGCCAACGGGTTGTGTACACGGCCGTGCTCAACGGATACAACCAACGTGCCAGAAGTGGGGCGAGTCACTGTTCTTCCGTGAACTGCCATGCCCATACAATACGCCTCTACTCCTGTAGCACGACGCATGATGACAACACATCCCGTAGGCTCGCCTTGATGACGATTGAGAACCCGGGGCTCGAGGCCTGTGACAATGTGTTCCTTGTTAGAGCTGCCAAGCGGCTTACCCCATAAAAATCCATGTGCTTTGGCACACCTTGTCTTCCAAAGGATAGCGACGTGGGATAGACGTTTACCATTTCACAATACCCTGCAGCAAGATAGAATCAGAAGGAAGCCTCAATGGTGAGGCTGTACAACCTTTCCCTGTCATGCACCTCTCAGTCTTATGGTTCAAACTATTCTAGCTCAAGCGTTTGCTGAACTTCTTCGCGGCAATGACACCGTTACACTCATCGATGTGCGGACCCCTGCTGAATTTGAAGAGGTTCATGTGGATGGAGCTCAGAACATTCCACTCGACCAGATAAACCCCGAAATAATTCGTAGCACATACCCCGATACCTCTGAAACGCTCTATTTTATTTGTCGTTCTGGCGGCAGAAGCAAACAAGCCTGCGAAAAAATGCTTGCCTGTGGTATCGCAAACGTCATGAGTATTGAAGGTGGCACTGCTGGCTGTGAGTTTGCTGGGGTTCCAGTGCAACGTGGTAGACGGACAATATCTCTTGACCGTCAGGTGCGGATCATAACTGGCTTGTTAGTTGCCGTTGGAGCGGCACTTTCTGCATTCGGTCCAAATGCAATGTGGAGGCTCATTGGAGCGGGTCTGGCTGGATTTGTGGGGTGTGGTCTTGCCTTCGCCGGAATGACCGACACGTGTGGACTGGCTCTTTGCCTTTCAAAAATGCCTTGGAACAGGAGATCGTCTGCAGCGTGTTCGACAGTTCTACTCCTCAGCCTCGTTGCTGGAAGTGTTCCTTATGATCTCCATGCCGAACACACTCAAGATTCACTTGAGCACATCAAAAAAAACATTGCTGAGAAAAAAGCGATTCTTATCGACGTTCGTGAACCGCAAGAATGGAATAAAGGGCATCTTACTGACGCTCAACTGCTATCACTCAGTTCTCTCGAACGTGGAATGTCATTAGAAAACCTGTCACGCATCTTACCACGAAGTAAAATTATTTATTGTCACTGTCTCTCTGGTGGAAGATGTCTGCTCGCTGCATCAATTCTTGAGCAGCGAGGATATGATGCTCGTGCGATTAAGCTCAGTTACTCTGCTCTTGTGGCGGCAGGCTTTGAATCAACCAAAACGCCATAAGTCGATCACCAGCCAAAGCTATCATCTTTTGCGAGCCCAAAAGGCACTGCATGCTCATTCTTTTAAGAAGCTCTTTCACCCCTTTCTTTCTCTCTTTTACCTCAACTGCCAGTTTCCTGTAGTTTTGTGCCCGACAACAAAAGTTTTGTCCAGTGAGCAGACGAACGTTAGTCAGTAGTGATTTGTAGTCATGCCGATCACAGAACATACAGACTATCGTTGCATATGAATCGATTGAATTGCACAACCGTACTGACAGTGATCCTGCTTGTGACCACGTGCCTTGATGGTGCTGGTCGTGAAATCCGTGATATCGATGCTGATCGAGACGCGTTCACTCCATCAACCTCGCTGGTCGACACCAAACACAGCCTTATTGAATCTGCCTTCACTTTTATTGATGTTCGAAATGGTCCAGACACGTATAGCTTCCCTGAATTTCTCTTTAGAAGACGTATATCTGATGGATTTGAATTACGCCTGGGAGTCAATCAGGAAATTGGTTCCAGTGGAAATGTTGTGACTGCCATTGAATCTGGCGAAGGATTGGGAGACATATTGTCTTCTGAAACATCGCTTTTCTACGGGCTCAAGACGCACCTGACCGATCAATCCGGATGGATACCAAGAAGTGTTGTCATCGTCGAAGCATTCACCCCTGTTGCAAGTGATGTATGGAATACCGAACCTGTTGCGTCAGTCGTGTGGGGCTGGGAACTTCCTGATTATTACCGCTTTGATGCTGCGTTCAGATATGTTTACGCAGCAAGTGAAGAGGGAACCTTTAATCGGTGGCAGCCTTCTGTGGCACTTCGTATGCCAGTGACAGAGCGGTTTGAGATTCATGCAGAATGGTTTGGCACGTGGACAACTGGTCACATCAATGATACGGTACGTCCTTTTGCAGGCCCCGGCTGCCACCTCCTCATCGCAAAGGGCTTTGAACTTGGGCTCCGAATGGGTTGGGGGCTCACGCAGGATGCAGCCAACTTCTTTGTCAATGCTGGAACAGCCTATCGCTTTTGAGCAACGCGAGTGCTCTGTTTTTGAGTAGACTGGTGCTGCGCAAAGGACACATCGACATGAAACTACACTGCCTCATTGCACTGATATTCAGCACGATACTTTTCTCCGGTGGGTGTTCATCCTCATCGAGCACTGACACAATTCGTGTTGGCATGGAACTCTCGTATCCACCATTTGAAATGACTGATACTCAAGGGCTTCCAACCGGTATCAGTGTTCGACTCGCTGAAGCCCTTGCTGATTATCTTGGCCGAGATTTAATTATTGAGAATGTCACTTTTGATGGCCTGATTCCTGCACTCAAGACAGGTAAAATTGACTGCATTATATCCTCCATGACCGCAACACCGGAACGACGCCGATCAATCACATTTTCAAAACCATATCTGACAACTGGCTTAGCACTTCTTGTTGCAAAAGATTCTCCCATTCAGTCTGCTGTTGACCTAGACCAACACAGCCGAATCATCGCTGTCAAAAAGGGTACGACCGGGCATCAATTTGCCTCTCAAGAACTTAAAAAAGCAACGCTCCTTGTGCTTGATAAAGAATCTGCTGCGGTGTTGGAGGTCTCTCAAGGAAAAGCTGATGCTTTTATTTATGATTCTCTTTCTATTTATCAAAACCATAAACGTCACCCCAACACAACACGTGCTCTCCTAAGACCATTCCGAGAAGAAACATGGGCCATTGGGCTGCGTCCACACGATCAAGAAATGAAGGTTAAAATAGATATGTTCTTGGATGACTTCAAAAAGCAAGATGGCTTTGAGCGACTGGGAGATGAGTTTCTCTCAGAGGAAAAGGCTTACTTCAAGAACGAGGGGCTTCCGTTCTACTTTTAGTCACGATGTCAGAAAAGCAACTTCATCACACGTCTCAACTGCCCCACCAAACCTGTCATCAGAAGATGCCACGATGGTTGGCGCATATCATCGTGATGATGGTTCTTGCCGCTGGGATCGCTTTGGCATTTATGAGAGTAGACTATACATGGAACTGGTTCGGGGTCTGGGAATATCGACAGAAATTTATTCAGGGCTGGATTACAACGGTCGGCATAAGTCTTGCCGCTCTCTTATGTAGCAGTTTGATTGGGATCTTTACTGCGTTTCTTCTGCAGGCAAAAAATCCTTTCATCACGGCCATTGGCCGGGTGTATGTCGAAGTGGTGCGCGGCACACCACTTCTCGTCCAACTACTTATTGGTTTTTATGTTGTCGCTAGTGCAATCGGTCTTGAAAATCGTTTTGTTGTTGGGATTCTCATACTTTCATTGTTTAGTGGTGCATACATGGCTGAAATTTTCCGTGGTGGCCTGGCTGCAATTCCTGCCACACAACGTGACGCGGCACGGGCCATTGGCCTGTCGCAAACGCAAACAATGAGATTTGTCATTTTTCCACAAGCGATCCGCCTTGTCCTTCCACCAGTTGCGGGACAACTCGTTTCGCTTATCAAAGACTCTTCACTTCTTTCAGTGATTGCTATCTCAGAATTCACCTTGGCCGCACAAGAGGTAAATTCATTTACCTACTCAACACTCGAAAGCTATCTGCCACTTGCTGCTGGATATTTATTCCTGACACTACCACTCTCTGCAGCAGCACGTTGGCTGGAAATTCGATTTAAGATTGAGTCCTAACATTTTTGTCTTTCATCTCTATCATAGAAGAATATATGCAGACATCGTTTGGAGACCAGTGTTCTCATGCATTGTTTTTTGATCAATAAAAACAGTCTCACTCAAGTATGCCAACATTTCAAATTAGTATCTTCTTCTTTTTTTCCCCATGAACCTCACCATTTCTCATCTCACTCAGCAGTTTGGCTCAACAACCATTCTTGATTCATTAGATCTTTCAACAGCGGACATACAGGCCCTTGTTCTCGTTGGTCCATCCGGTGGTGGAAAATCAACGCTGCTTCGAATTCTAGCTGGTTTGGATGTACCGACAGCGGGAGATGTGGCATTTGATGGAATACAACTTCCTCGTGATGAGTTGTCGCTTCGTGAATACCGAAAAACCATTGGAACAGTATTTCAGGCCTACAATCTCTTCCCCCACCTCACGGCGCTTGAGAATCTACTGTTGCCTCTTGTTGAAGTACATGGCCTCAAACCAGACGAAGCTCGAGACAGAATTCATGATCCACTTGAGCGTTTCGACTTAGCCCAACATGCATCAAAACGACCCGCACAACTATCTGGAGGACAAAAGCAAAGAATTGCCATCTTAAGGGCCTTGGTCATTCAGCCGAAGAGGATGTTTCTTGACGAACCAACGTCTGCGCTTGACCCAGAGATGACAGGCGAAGTCCTTGACATGATCCGAGACTTAAAAGCCTCGGGAACACAATTTGTACTTGTGACACATGAAATGGGGTTTGCAACACGGGTGGCTGATGACATCGCATTTATCGCAGAGGGCAAAATAATCACGCATGGAAGTGCCCAAGAAATAATTGAACGAAGCGCTGACACACGCGTAAGAAACTTTTTTGAACGAATTCTCCCATGATACATGATCCAACACGCATTCAGTCTTCTGCACGAAGTGCTTTTCTCGGTAGCCTTGTGGCCGACGCATTTTCCATGCCTGTACATTGGTATTACAATCAGCAACTTATCGATTCTGATTATCCTGATCTTATTCGTTCATCAGGTTATCTATCACCAAAAAACCCTCATCCAGATAGCATTTTATGGCGATCGCAATATTCTCCGCCATCTCAAAAGTTTGATATCCTTCGAGAACAGTCGCAGTATTGGGGGCAACGCGGTATTCATTATCACCAGTTTCTTTCTGCTGGTGAGAACACTCTTAATTTTCGCCTTGCAGCAATACTCTTCGATCAGATTTGCCGTCAACGCGACTATGATCCTGAGGCTTGGCTCGATCGGTATATCACCTTTATGCTCACACCGGGTCAGCATAATGACACGTATTTAGAGGAATACCATCGTCATTTTTTCAATAACTTAGCTGCACATCGCAAACCAATTAATTGTGGCGTCCGCGATATCCATATTGGGGGACTTGTAGCAGTTCCGGCGATTGTGGCTGCGCTCGGCCCCATGCATCATGATCTCAAAAGGGTTATTCGACTCCATGTAAGTCTCACCCATAAAGATGATGATGTCTTAGCGGCTGCAGACGTTTTGGCATCTATCCTTGTGCGCACATGCCAAGGTGATCAGCTCAGGGAGGTTATTCTTGCTGAGGCCCGTGACTGGATTTCCACGTCAAAAATAGAAAACTGGTCAAAATACTCAGATCGTCATGTAGTCGGAAACATATTGTCGCCGGCCTGCTATATCAAAGATGCCTTTCCTGCGGCACTGTACTTGGCATGGCAACACGCCGATGACTTTCAGGCTGGCATCACGACAAATGCTCGATGCGGTGGTGACAGCTGTCATCGTGGTGCTGTCGTTGGATCATTATTGGGAGTTTCCTCTCACATTCCAGATGAGCTTCTAGAGCATCTTGCATTACGTGATACAGTGTAGGTTTTGATTTTTGCATCAATAACATCTTTCAGGGTTTTCAAGGTATGTGCAGCATGGGCAACATCTCAACAGAAACTAGTACAAAACACGCAGGTATGAAGTTATCGAGAGATCGGTATGCTGAACTAGCTTCGCCTGTATCACCAACGAAAACCCTTCTGTTGACCCCTGACGACTCGAAGACTGATCCTGTGGCAGCGAAGCGACACGAACTCCGTCAGGCGTTTCATCAAACCTGTGAACTGTATGATTGCCTTTTTGATCTGATTCGTAACGATGAGTCTTACTATGAGCGGCACGAACCTCTGAGGCATCCACTCATCTTTTACTTTGCGCATCCTGCAGTTTTCTACATCAACAAGTTAATGGCAGGACATTATATTTCTCATAGAATTGATTCGACCCTTGAGTCAATGATGGCTGTCGGGGTCGATGAAATGTCGTGGGACGATCTCAATGCTGCTCACTATGACTGGCCCTCTGTAGACACTGTTCGAAACTATCGAGCATCTGTGCGTGAATTTGTTGATGATTTTATTCAAACCATGCCCTTAACGGTTCCGATCACCCAAGATCAACCGGCATGGATCATTCTCATGGGCATTGAACATGAGCGCATTCATCTCGAAACATCAAGCGTCATCATGCGGATGATGCCATTGGATGAACTGCGAACCGGAAAGGATCTTCAGCCAGTTGAAAAACAGTTGTGGTCGATGTGTGAACAAACCTCCATTCCTCCTCACAATGAGTGGCTTCCGGTAGCAGAAACAACCGTCATGCTTGGAAAACGCACGTCCGACCACACATATGGCTGGGATAATGAATACGGCTCCGAAGAAGTGCACCTGCCGGGCTTCAAGGCAGCCAAGCAACTTGTGTCGAACCAAGAGTTTCTACATTTCATCAACGATGGTGGCTACCACGATGACACACTTTGGACGGAAGAGGGAAGAGGCTGGTTGCATTACACAAAAGCAACGCATCCGAGATTCTGGTCTGAACAAAATGGCACATTTTTCCAAAGAAACCTGCTTAATGAGATCCCACTTCCGCTTGATTGGCCAGTAGAAGTCAATTGTCTTGAAGCGCAAGCGTATTGTGCTTGGCTTGCAAAAAAAACAGGAGAGAATGTCCAATTACCAACCGAAGCCCACTGGTATGCACTGCGGGCAACGCTTCCTTCGGAAATAGATAATGACCAACCATACTGGGACACAGCACCAGGTAATATCAATTTAGAACATGGAGCTTCCAGCACCCCTGTTGACAACTTTCTTCAGGGAACATTCTGTGATGTTGTTGGAAATGTTTGGCAATGGACGCGTACCCCAATCATGCCCTTCAAGGGCTTTGAGATACATCCTCTGTATGATGACTTTTCAGTACCAACATTCGATGGACGACATAATCTCATCAAGGGTGGGTCTTGGATATCGACGGGCAACGAAGCTCTCGTCAGTGCTCGGTATGCGTTTCGTCGTCACTTCTTTCAACATGCAGGTTTTCGAACCATCATCGAAGAACCGGGAAGTGAGTCGGTTACAGAGGGATCACGACTCTATGAAACCGATCAACTTGTGACCCAATACATAGAATTCCACTATGGCAAGCCATCGTTCGGTGTTCCAAACTTCCCTCAAACCTGTGTTACAGAAACCATGGGTATTTGCCATGATATTTCTCGAAAACGCTGTCTTGATATCGGTTGCTCAGTCGGCCGGTCAGCGCTTGAGTTCGCTCAATATTTTGATCACGTTGATGCTATAGACTTTTCAGCTCGTTTCATCCAAGCAGGTGTTCGGCTTCAGAATGGAAATAACGTCCTCTACGAAATCCCAACGGAAGGAGAATTGACCACTGCACAATCAGTCTCACTCTCAGACTTGGGGCTTTCATCAACAGCACACCGAGTAAACTTTATGCAAGGCGATGCCTGCAACCTCAAAGAGATTTTCACGAACTATGATCTTGTTTTTGCTGGAAATCTTATTGACCGACTGTATGAACCATTGATATTTCTTGAAAATATCCAAGATCGAATTCGACCAGGAGGACTGCTTGTCCTCACATCTCCATACACATGGCTTGAGGAGTACACCCCAAAGTCGAAATGGCTTGGGGGCATACGCGAAGCTGGTGAGCCTGTCACGACCTTTGATGGACTCATGAATGCTCTTTCATCACATTTTGAGCTTGTACACCGGGGAGATATTCCTTTCACTATTCGTGAAACATCTCGCAAACACCAACATTCCATTGCTGAAATGACCGCATGGAAGAAAAAGAAATAAAACTTTTTTTCTACAAATATTTTTGAAGTATATCGCGAAGCTCTCTCTCAGAAAGCTCCCGCGGATTTCCTCTCATACTCGCTCCACGGGAGTTCTCCGCTAACCACGTCACTTTATCTGAATGAAGTCCAAGATCTGAAAGACGTTGCGGAACACCTACCTCATCGCAGAGCATTTCTATGCGATCCACAAATGCCTCGGCATCCCTCTGCTCACATGTTGATCGTTTCAAAGTGATTGATTGCTCAAGCTGCGCGAGCCGGGAAGCTGATGTCTTCAGGTTGGTACGGAGAGCCAAAGGAAGCATTACTGCGCATGCTAGACCATGAGGAGTACCACACTCTACTCCAAGTGCAGCAGCCACGCCGTGCGCCATTCCGAGTCCTGAATTTGCTAATGCCACGCCTGAAATAAAGGCTGCATGACTCATAGCCGTTCGAGCCTCAAGATCATTTGGATCGTTTACGATGCGAGGTAATGCACGAATGGCACGTGGCAAAGCATCAAGAACAAGAGCTTGAGGAATTGGTTTTGCAAATCGACAAATAAAAGATTCAATCAACTGAGTGATCGCATCCATTCCAGTAAACACTGTCGTCATTCTACTGCATGACATAGAAAGCATAGGATCGATCAGAGCAGCTTGAGGCACCATCATTGGACTCCTCATACTTTTCTTAAATCTTCGGTGAGAACAGGAAATCACAGCATTTCGTGTCGCCTCTGCCCCTGTACCGGCTGTTGTCGGAACAGCAACAAGCGGAATGGGTGAATTCTTAATTGGCAGATTCCGGCCAACTCCCTCAAGCCGGTTTATGACTCCCGCATCAATATCATCGCGAATCTCATCGTCTTTTAAATTTGTTGCAAGCGCAGCTACTGCTTTCGCAAGATCGATAGTTGCTCCACCACCAATCGCTACGATGACAGTGTCTTTATGTTGACGTGGTAGAGATGCCATGACGCGAACAACGGCATCTACTGTTGGCTCACCCTCGGACGATGCTATCTTTCTTGCATTGATACCAGACCGGGTGAGGCTCTCTGTCACGTTCTCGGCTACACCGGCTGCTTCAAAACTGTTTGTACCTGTGACAAGCCATGCAGAAGAGCCATAATTGGAGACAATGTCACCTAGTTCAGAGAGTTTTCCCACCCCCAGGCGGACAAGCGACGGGACGTTAAGATCATATCCTTCAACGTTCATTTATACTTGCTCCAGATATCCATTATTCCAGTTTCTCGTTAGCACCAACCACCATCCTTTTCTTTGCAGTATGGTACCTAGAAGATAGTCAGCATATTAATAAATCATGGATCACCAAAAACTCTGAAAATAACTGTGCAAAAAAAAACACCTGTCACACTTGAAATACCCTGTTGTTCTGAACCTGTCGCAGGAACAATCCGTCCTCCAGGATCAAAGAGTATTACAAACCGTGCTCTTGTATGCGCCGCATTGGCCGACGGTACAAGTCAACTTTCTGGTGTTTTAGACAGCCAGGATACTCAGGTCATGGCGAGAGGACTTCAGGCCCTCGGAATAGAACTGGATGCGGATTGGAAACGGGAGATCGTTCATATTCACGGCTGTGGAGGAAATATTCCAGCAACGTCAGCAAACATAGATTGCGCCGCAAGCGGAACCACCATTCGTTTCCTGTCAGCAATGTGTGGACTTGCCCACGGCGAGTATCATCTCGACGGAACACCTCGTATGAGAAAGCGCCCTATCGGTGACCTCGTGATGGCCATGCAACAACTTGGGGTGAAGGCGCACACAAAAAGCGAGGGCGGCTGCCCGCCAATCGTGATTACCAGTTCAGGTTTCACCGGTGGCAGAAGTCAGGTCGCTGGCAATATCTCGAGTCAATTTGCAAGTGGACTTGCGATGGTGGGACCATGCACTCAGGAAGGACTCACACTTGAATTCACTGGCAAATTGGTTTCTCTACCATACCTTGAGATGACAAAACAGGTCATGCAAGCTTTTGGTGGTCATTGTGATTCGCAACAGAAACACAGATGGCACATCAAACCTACGGGCTATCAGTGCGTCAACTATTCTATAGAACCAGACGCCTCAGCAGCGAGTTATTTCGTTGCAGCGGCGGCAATAACAGGAGGGAGCGTACGGATCGAGGGACTTGGGCGATCAAGCATCCAAGGGGATGTTCGATTCTGTGATGTTTTGGAACAAATGGGCTGTACGGTTGAATGGCATGAATCTCCAGATCTTGGAGTGACCGTGAGCGGAAGGGCAACTCATGGAATTGATATTGATATGAATGCAATCAGTGATACCGTCCCGACGCTTGCTGCGGTTGCTCTTTTTGCATCTGAACCTACGCACATAAAAAATGTTGCGCATATTCGTGATAAAGAGACTGATCGGATACGAGATCTCGCTACTGAATTGAGAAAACTTGGTGCCACGGTGAGCGAACATCCAGATGGACTTACCATTTATCCGTCCACATTACACCATGCTGCAATCCAAACATACGATGATCACAGAATGGCTATGAGTTTATCCCTAGTAGGGCTGCGCATTGCCGGGATTGAAATTATTGACCCCTCATGTGTCGCCAAGACGTTTCCTGACTATTGGAAACGCCTCAGCACTATCGCTCACATCGATCTATCAGCCTACTCATCAAATACCATCTGAGCCTGCAGGATCGTCGCCGCTTTGTCCAGCAGATTGTCAACCGTTGCTGAAGCCGGCCGATCCTCAGAGCAACAACCTTCTACAGCAATACCACCGCTGGCAAGAAAACCTCCCCCACAGTGATCGCAGTACACGCGAGAGCCCAAGAGTTGTGCGTTAATTCGAAGCGAACGTCCACACACAGGGCAACCCTGATAAAACTCCATTCGTGTTTCCATGGAAAATTCTCCAGAGACGTTATCCAGAAAGCATTCCAAATCGGCCCCGAAAGAACAAGCATTTTAGTCATCTGATGCAGTACTGCCAATATCTTTTTTTGTGGAAAAAAGCCGTTGAAACGGCTCCGCCCAATCGATCTGCCCATATTCCTACTCGCCAGCACTTTCTACAATAGAAGAAGTTTCCTGCGGCGAACGACTCGTACGTCAGTGACGGGAATCTTCCGTTAACACTTTCACTATTCAATGCTTTACCGACCCTGGTGTACTCCAATAATTCTTTCCAGTTGGCTCATTGCAGTGCACTGGCTGATAACGACAAAAGTACTTTCAACACAACCGGTGTATTCAACCGTTGGTAATCATGTATTCTTCTCCTCAGAAAATCAGTTTATTCCTGTTGCTTGGACTGTTCTATGGGACGATCAGTCTGTGGGGCACGCTCTGAGTCGCGCACATCAAACAAGTGATTCTGGCCTCACTGTTGAAACGTTCTTGAAATTTGACAACCTGCCACTCGATAAAATATTCCATCCTTGGCTTACCAAGAACATTCCCTTCACTCCGAATGAACGACTGACCTTTCCGTTGCGTGCTACTGGCATTGTAAAGATGGACTCTTTCGGATCTCTTTTGTCTTTCTCGACAAGCATTGTTCTTCCCGCAACAAAGAATCACATATCACTTGAGGGAAACGTTCAGGATAATCTGGTTGCTGTGTCAATCGACGTGGATGACATTCACTATGAAATTGAAAGACAACTTCCAGAGGATGTCATGCTCCGTGATGAACTTTCTCCACAAGCAACCATCCCTGGTCTTTTTGTTGGAAAAAAGTGGATCGTACCAACGTACAATCCCCTCAAACCCTCTACATCAACAATCGATCTTTACTATGCAAACGTTGTGAAAGAACGAATGTTTTTCTGGCACGATCATCTTATTCGTGTTTATGAAGTGAACTACCACAATAACCCTGCCACCACTCATCGTGACCCTGATTTCACGTTGTTAGTCGACATGGACGGCCGTGTTCTCAAACAGGAATCTATGTTTCTTGGATCGAAACTCTCATTCCTCCGTCGAACAACCAAAGGTGCCGAAGCCCTCAACAAGCAATATAAGACGCATCAGAATCCACCAAAAAGCAAAACGAAGAATGGAACAACTCCGAGCACGACTGCTGATCACATCCAAAGGCAATCAGAATGATTGAATTCGACCATGTTTCTCGTCGGTATGGCAAAAAACTTGCTGTCGACGACATTTCGTTCACGATACCCTCCGGTGAGCTGTTTGCTTTACTTGGTCCAAATGGTGCAGGGAAAACAACTTCTATAAAAATGCTTGTTGGATTGCTGCGCCCATCCCACGGGGTCATTCGAGTCTGTGGCCACAACATTGTCACGTCATCACAACGTGCTCATATGCATCTGGGCTATGTCCCAGATGAACCATGTCTCTATGACAAACTTACTGGACGTGAGTTTCTTTGGTTTATTGCGGATATGTTTGGATTAACCCATGACGTAGCGCAACAGCGCATTGAAAAAGAGATAGACTATTTCGAACTGACGGAATTCACTGATGATCTGGCAGAAAGTTATTCACTTGGCATGAAGCAGCGACTTGTTTTTGCTGCATCTCTACTTCATGAACCCAACGTACTTGTTCTTGACGAACCCATGGTTGGACTTGATCCTTGGAGTGTTCGGATTGTTAAAGATCGCCTAAGAGAAAATACAAAAAAAGGCATGGTGGTGTTCATGTCAACACACACCCTTGCTATGGCTGAAGAGATGGCTGACCGCATCGGCGTGATGGTTAAAGGGCACCTCCAGTTTCTTGGCACCGTTGCTGAACTGCGAGATCAGATCGCAAATGAAACGTCAAATCTGGAGCAATTGTATCTCAGCCTCACATCTTCCGCATCAACTTCTTAGTACACAAAAAACAGATTTTTCTTTTCATGGCTAATACTCTTGATGCATCTGGAATGAAACATGCGCTCTCGCTAGTGAGAGAGAATCAAACGTTATCACATCTGAGGTTAACGCTCGCTCGGCAAACAGTGATTTGGATGATTGGTCATGCCAGACTGAGACTCACAATGGTGTGTATTCTCAGCATGATCTTCTGGGCATTACTGTTTGGTCTGTTCTTTGAGGGATTTCTGTTTATAGATTCACTTCATGATGAAATCATGCCTCTTTTGTTTAATGCTTTTTTTGCTTCGCTTATGGCCATGATTGTTTTCTCAAGTTGCATTCTTACTTACAGCGGCTTGTATATGTCGTCAGAGGCACAACTCTTACTCACTCTCCCGGTAAGGGCAGAATCGATTTTTTTCCACAAATTCAAGGAGACGCTCTGGTTTTCATGTTGGGGCTTTATGCTTCTCGGAAGCCCCATGCTAATCGCCTATGGTGTCGTTCGGGAATCTTTTCTGACCTATTTTCTACTCATTGTTCCGTTCATGATTTCTTTTGTGCTCATTCCTGCAACCGTTGGAAGTATTCTTTGCATCCTCATCGCAGCTTGGCTTGCACGACTGCGATTTATCGTCATTGCAACCACAGCTATTATTGGAAGCATTGTTGTTCTATGGATTGGGTGGTCTTTGGTCTACTCCGCAAATGCAGAAGGCCTTTCGGCCTCATGGTTCGAAACGGCTCTCTCACAATTATCAGTCGCAGAAAACCCTCTCCTTCCGAGTTGGTGGCTTTCAAGTGGGTTACTTGAAGCAGCACGATCCAACAATGATTCCACATTCTCATATGCATCATTCTTAGAATCACTTAAGTTCTTAGGGCTACTTTTTTCAAGCGGACTTGTTCTGCAACTTGTAGGGAAACACCTCGCTCGAAGTGTGTATCGCATTGGCTACAGTGAGATACACAGTGAAGTGCCAACGCAACGCAGGCATCGCGTGCTCTGGCTGGATACTGTTATTCTCAATACAGGGCTGAGTCGAGGAAAAAAGTTTCGTCTTTTACTTGTCAAAGACTTCAGAATCTTTCGTCGCGATATTGCTCAATGGTCACAATTTGTGATTTTTTTTGGTTTGCTAACTCTCTACTTTTTTAATCTTCGATTTTTTAATTACACCAGTGCATATAAGTCAATTATTGGCTTCCTCAACCTTGCCGTCCTCGGCCTAATCTTCTCAACGTTCACAACACGTTTTGTCTTTCCCATGATCAGCCTTGAGGGTAGAAAATTTTGGATTCTTGGTCTTCTGCCACTTCAACGCGATCAAATCGTGTGGTCCAAATTTATGTTTGCATTTTTTGGAGGACTTATCCCCTGCAGTCTCTTGGTCTTACTGAGTGATTGCATGCTAAAAATCCCGTTGATCCTTATTATTCTTCATGAATTTTGCTGTATCATGCTTTGCATGGGCTTGTCGGGGATTGCTGTAGGGCTTGGTGCAAGAATGCCCAACTTTCGTGAAACTTCAGCTACAAAAATTGCATCTGGTTTTGGTGGAACGCTCAGCCTCGTTTTGAGTTCAGTGTTTATAGTTACCATTGTCATATCTGCAGCAATCCCGTTTCACTTTTTCGCAGACAGTCTTTCAACTGGCTTCAGGCAACTCATGAGCAGTCTTTTCGTTGTAAGTGTCACCGGACTTATCACCACGTTTTTGCCACTTTCCATCGGATTGAGGGCTTTCAGGCGGTTAGAACCGTAGTGAAAAAAGATTTGTTCGCACGTTATGTCAGGAAATGGTTTACGGTTTACAATGTAGGTAAAGAAGGACTGACAGAATGATATTTCATAATGAAGCACCCGGTTCCCTTCCCGGCTCTGTAAATTCTAATCACCCTAAAATCGGTGCTGTCCAATACCTGAACACAAAGCCTCTTGTCCATGGTTTGACATCACCCACATTGGATATGCAATATGATCTGCCTAGTCGTTTGGCAGATAGATTGGCATCTCGTCACCTAGATATTGCTCTCATTCCATCCATCGAGCTTTTTCGGAGTGGGAAATTTCGTTATTCACAATATCAGGTGGTTTCAAATGCATGCATCGGCTGTCACGGTCCCGTCATGAGCGTGAAACTTTTTTTCAGAACACCCCCGCAAAAAGTTCAATCGTTGGCAGTGGATGAGGGGTCTCGGACAAGTTCAACACTTGCCCAAATTCTCCTCGCCAAACGCTATGGTGTCTCACCATCCGTTCACACTTTGCCATTGGGCTCGCATCTTTGGGACACATCTGCTGATTGTGTGCTCCTCATTGGTGATCGAGCACTTTCAATGCCTCAAGGCGGTCAATCGTTTCAACTCATCTGGGACCTTGGTGACGAATGGTCTCGTTGGACACAACTTCCATTTGTCTTTGCCGTTTGGGCTGCCCACTCACGCTACGATTATCAGGCTATCGAACCCCTTCTTCAGAATGCTCGAGACGAGGGCCAGAGAAATCTTGCTGCTATCGCAGCAGCAGAGGCTGCCGGGCATGGCCTGACCGTTCCTCAATGCCTGAGCTACCTGCAAGACAATCTTCATTACACGCTGGGCATCAACGAAATGAAAGCCTTAGCCCTCTTCTATGAATTTGCATCCGATATCGGCTTGGCTCCAAAAGGCCTTGATCTCTCATCTTTTTTTTCTCAATCTCAACTGTATCAATGAAACATTCGAGTATTCAGCCCATTCTGGACTCTACTGTAAGTGGCACCCGCCTCTCTCGGTCTGATGCAGAGACAATTCTCGCTAGCAACGAGTTGGCTGCAATTGGACGGGCATCTCATGCAATAACATGTCAACTTCATCCCGAGCCATACCGAACCTACAACATTGATAGGAACATCAACTACACAAACATCTGTACGGCAGTATGTGATTTTTGTGCTTTTTATCGACCTCCAAAACATGCTGAGGGATATGTATTGGAAAGAAGTGAACTCCTCAAAAAAATTGAAGAAACGGTAGAACTTGGTGGGGACCAAATCCTGATGCAGGGCGGTCTTCACCCATCACTTTCTCTCGAATGGTATGAGGAACTTCTCCGTGACATTAAGAGTCACTTTCCTCAGGTTAACATTCATGGTTTCTCGCCTCCTGAAATTTATCATTTCATGAAAATCTCGAAGAGATCTCTCCCCGAAGTACTCGAGCGACTTGCTCGAGCCGGGCTGGGATCCCTACCAGGCGGTGGTGGTGAAATTCTTGTTGACCGTGTTCGAAAAGCCATGACTCGAGGAAAGGTTCTCAGTGATGACTGGCTTGAAGTCCACCGCCAATGGCATCACCTCGGAGGGAAGAGTACAGCAACCATGATGTACGGTCATATTGAAACACTTGCTGAGCGAGTTGAACATCTTGAACGCCTCAGGGAACTCCAAGATGAGACAGGAGGTTTTACAGCCTTTATTTGCTGGTCATTTCAGCCTGACAACACTCAGATGGACGATTTACCAGCGACTGGAGCATTTGAATATCTAAAAACCCAAGCCGTTGCTCGACTGTATCTGGATAACTTTCATAATATCCAATCAAGCTGGGTGACTCAGGGACGAGAGATTGGTCAACTTGCCCTCCTATTTGGTGCGAATGATATGGGAAGTCTCATGATTGAAGAAAACGTCGTGAGTGCCGCAGGAACGGTGCACCACCTCACACTTGAGGAAATGAAATCATCGATTTCAAATTTGGGCTGGATTCCTCGTCGAAGAAATGTTTTTTACGAATTGCTTGATGGGGATATTGAGATTAGCAAGCCAGATTCAATTGATTCTCCTTGTGATCTTCCGATTGTTACGGCTGTCCCATCGTGAATCCTGCAGACTGTAATCTGACCATTCGTTGCCGCACCATCCTTCCGATGTCGTCGGCACCAATTACTGGTGGATGGCTCTGCATCAAACGTGGAAAGATCTTTTCAATTGGTCGCCATCAAGCTCCGTCGCATGCGATTGATCTTGGAGATGTCATTATTCTGCCGGGGCTGATCAATGCTCACACCCATCTAGAGTTCTCAGACTACAAAAAACCTATCGATCCCTCCGGAGGTCTCGTATCGTGGATCGAAAAACTGGTGCATCATCGACGACAACGCCATGAACAAGATCCCGATCAAACAAGCGTATTGTTAGCCATACAAAAGGGACTTCATGAGTCTGCACAGTTTGGCGTAACAACCATCGGTGAAATCTCGACGACGCCCCCTTCGACAATGTATGACGCACGTGGACCTCGTGTCCGTATCTATCATGAAGGGCTTGGACTCTCGTCAAGAACTATTCATGAAGCATCGACCAGACTCCACAAACAATTTCCATCCCATGTACAAACCCACGGCCTCCACGGGTTATCTCCTCACGCCCCCTACTCTGTAACACGTACGCTGGGAAAAATCATGACATCTGTTGCCCATCGTCATTGTCTGCCCCTCGCCATGCATATTGCCGAAAGTCTTGATGAAGTTGACTTACTTACAGACCGAACGGGTTCCTTCCGTACACTTCTCGAATCGCTGGGGGCCTGGCCGAGTGATACACCGCCAATGCTACTCCAACAGGCAGAATGGATATCTTTACTTGCAAAAGCTCCCCGCGCAATGATTGTTCATGGAACGTTCCTTCCGAGAGACCGTGATGCCATGGCACGACTCACACGACATCGAAATCAACTGGCGATAACAATCTGTCCAAGAACAACTCTCGCGTTATCAGGAGAATATCCACCACTTGTGGCTTTTCGTGACGCTGGATTACAAGTAGCTCTGGGGACGGATAGTCGTGCATCAAATCCTGATCTGTCGATACTCTCTGAGTGCCGGGCACTCGTAGATAGTGGAATGGTAAGTCCTCTACAATCGGTCTTGATGGCAACGCGCAATGGAGCGTGGGCGCTCATGTTAGACAGACACTGCGGCAGTCTCACGTGCGGACGAAACGCAGATCTTACAATCGTACAACCAGTATCGAAGTACACAGATCCTTTTGAGGCTGTACTCGATCCTCGAACACAAATTATTGGGACGATGAAATCAGGTCGTTGGATATATGGTGGAATTGAGACCCAGCACTGTGGATCTGTTTGAATCATAGCCTGCAATTCGAGATTTGGGTCTCAATAATTGCAGTTGCGCCAAGTGCTTCAAGTCGCTCCATAATAGCATGGACATCTCCTCGCTTGACCATTGCTCGAACCGCGCACCACTGATCGTCTTCCAAGGCCATTACTGTTGGTGAATTGAAACCAGGAGTGATCGCTTCGACTTCGGCCAGATGTTTTCGCGGAACATTGTATTCAAGAAGTGACCACGAACGGGCAATAATGATTCCTTCAAGCCTTCGAACGATTCTGTCAGCCAATTCTGAATGCTTTATACTCTGATTTTGTATAAGAACCGTTTCGTACCGACCAATCTCGTCAAGCATAACGAGATGATTAGCTGCGAGCGTGCTCCCTGTCTCAACGAGATCAACGATGGCGTCAGCGACTCCAAGAGAAATCATAATCTCCACGCTGCCAGACAGATCCACAAAGTGAACATCAACACCCCTTGATACGAACCATTGACGTGTCACCCGCGGAAAACTCGTGGCAATCCGTTTGCCTGCCAGGTCCTGAGGATCTTTTATTTTCGATGTCTCTGGCACACAAAGGGCTAGGCGACAAAATCCTACTCCGAGTTGAAGTCGATTGATGAGCGTACAACCACTTTCTGCAACTAGGTCAGATCCTGTGATACCAAGATCAATGGCTCCCTCTGCTGTGAGTACTGGAATATCGTCTGTACGAAGAAATGTGATCTCAACCGGCATATCCCGACACCGTGCAAAGAGAGTACGATCTGAACGTCTGAATGAAAGTCCAGCGTCATTCAATAACCGTGAAGCCACCTCACACAATCGTCCCTTACTTGGAATCCCAATCCGCAACAAATCTTCTTGTGAGTGATGGTCATTGGTAGTAGTCATGCTTTTCCCTCATCACCCGAGGCAGACGATCTCGAAGACTTCTCATCAAGTCCTGAAACTCCAAACCGCCGTGCAAGTTCATCCTCAACATGCCGAAAGGCCACATCACGTGCTGCTAACAAGACGAGCGTATGATATATGAGATCTGCCGCTTCTGACACAACCCGATCGCTACTTTGCTCTTTCGCAGACTCCACGAGTTCTGAAGCTTCCTCTGTGACTTTGTCGGCACAGACCGCAATTCCTCCAGCCAGTAATTTACTAGTGTAGGATCGAGTAGGGTCTCCACTCTTGCGAGATGAGATAACACCCTCAAGACGTTCAATTATTTCACCAAACTGACGCATCAATGGCTCCACGCGGAAAGCAACAAATGACTTCCCGGCCAAACAATCAACCGGAACACTCAATCCTACCATGCATCACAAGCAAGGAACCTGACATGGCCCAATCGCTTCAAATGGTGCAATCATGATGATCGAACCTCCTTCCCTTGACGCAGATTGTTGGATTCTATCTGGACCGACAGCCTCTGGAAAAACATCTCTCGCCATTGCCATGGCCCGGCAACTCAACGCTGAAATTATCAGTGTTGACTCGATGGCTGTATATGCTGGGCTCAATATCGGTACTGCGAAGCCAACTGCCATTCAGCAAGAAAAAGTTCCTCACTACTGCCTCGATTTGGTTCCTCCAAATAAAACCTTTAGTGTAGCTCATTGGTTACATGCCACCTCATCTGCAGTCGAAATGATTCGAACGAAAGGGAAAAAGGTTTTGTTTGTTGGAGGAACACCTCTGTACCTACGTACCCTCTGCAACGGACTTGCACCACTCCCACCTGACAACCCAAGCCTACGCCAACAACTGGAACATGATGCCAACGTGCTTGGACTCCATCATCTCCACAGTCAACTCCAGGCACGTGATCCACTTGCAGCACGTCAGATTCATCTCAATGACAAAAAACGTATCATTCGTGCTCTTGAAGTGATTGAAGCGACGGGGCATCCACTGAGTGACATCTGGCAAACAACTGAAAATACATCAAATTCTGATTCTGCCACATTTCGCTCTCAGATGCTCATACTTGATGTACCTAGAACACACTTGTACAAACGCATTGAACGGAGAGTTGATACTATGTTTTGTTCTGGGTTGCTTGAGGAAACACATCATGCCATGTCTTATGAAGGGCTCGGAGACACTGCATGTCAAGCTGCCGGCTATGCGGAAGCCATTGCCTTTCATCACAAACATATATCTCTCAATGAAGCCATTGAACGAACAAAAAAGCGAACTCGTCAACTTGCAAAAAGACAACTCACCTGGCTACGGAGTTTCAAACATGCCATTTGGATCACTGCTTGAAACCGCAAAACGAATTCCGCCAATAAGTGAGCGTTGAGTTTTCCCGCATTGCTCTTAAGCCCGTGCAACCGGCTTCAGGACGAATCGACAATGAAATTGCTTTTGACACAAGCGAAAACTTTAGAATGTGACGCTAGCATTTTGGATGCTAGCACTTGATCTTGTGGTTGATACAACACCAGACCACAAAATCGGAAAAATCGTTGCACTTGCCCTTGATCACTCTATTTTGACATCTCGCCAAGCATAGAGTCAGTTCAGATCTGGCATGTGCAAAGCGAATAGGCTCGAACGACGGAATTGGCTCGAGGCTTCAAGCGAAGCTCCGGCCCGGAACCAAGGATGGTATCAACCGCCGTACAACCCTCGAGGATCGAGGATAAGGCGATTTGGCAATGTTTTTGGTCTCGGGGGTCATGAAGACCACCTCGTCATCGGGCGAGTCGGCAGGATGCCGACTCAGACATTGTGCAGAGGAAACCCA
>JBDOMS010000384.1:0-1303 GCA_039831735.1 Pirellulales bacterium | reverse complement strand
CAAACCACTGATCGGCATCAATACTGACTTCCGTCCCTCGCGAAAAGAACATGCGGCACTCTCTTTTATTGCCGCCGGCTACTACGACGGAATTATCAACTCTGGCGGAGTTCCGGTCATTATGCCGCCGCTTGCAGATGAAGAAGATACGATACGGCTGCTGGACATGCTTGACGGTGTCGTACTCGTCGGCGGATCTGATCTTGATCCAAGAAGAGATGGATACATGCCTCATCCGGCAGTACGTCCAATGGATTCTCGTCGCGAAGATTTTGATCGCGTACTTGCCAAGCACATATGTGCACGTCATTTACCCGTTTTGGGGGTCGGTGCTGGCATGCAACTCCTCAATCTCACTGAAGGAGGCACTCTGTTTCTCCACATTCCAGAAGATTTACCCAAAGCGATCCCTCACAAAGATCCGATTGACCAATCACACCGCCATGCACTCATTGTAGAACGCGGATCTGCAATGGAGCGAGTGTATGGCGACGGAGAGATTCGTGTGAATAGCATGCACCACATGGCCATTGACGATCTTGCAAACAGCTTTCGGGTGACAGCACGATCCCCGGACGGTGTGATCGAAGCGTTTGAGAGCGATGTGGATGGTTGGGTTGTGATTGGAACACAATTTCATCCCGAGGCAGAAAGTGCATCAGCTCTTGATGGAAAGATTTTTGAAGAGTTTATTATCGGCATCACAGGAGAAGTACCTGAGATGCGGATGGTTGCTTAGGACCGGTTTACATTGAAAACACTTATTTCCGGCCCGTCGTTTCGTCCATACGGCCGACGGGCCGGTTTTCTTTTGGCAAACAGGCCATACCGTTTGCATGCAGTTTCAAATCCCTCTGCGTGTACCCGACCTGGGTCTGCAACAAGGGCTACTCCATCTGTCGCCAGACAGTCATGGATCACAGCCGCTATGGCAGCCGCATGGCACGGCTCATACAGAACGTCTGATGCGATCATGAAATCAAACCTTCGTGTCAATTTTGTGGAATCCCGCCAATCGAAGAGTCTTGTCTCTATCTGTTCTTCAAATCCATTTGCTTTGGCATTGAACCGCACTCCATCTAGAGCTGCCGGCTCGTAATCAGTGGCTGTTACGGTAAAGTGTTGACGAGCAGCAACAAGCGATGGCAAACCGAGTCCACAGCCCACCTCCACCAACGAGCGCCCATGCCCGCGCTCCGAAGCAAGGCACTCGGCCAGCACAATGGCTGAGTCCCACACTGTCGCCCAGTAAGGCAAACGTTCATCAGATCGAAACGCTGCTTCATCAATGAGACCATCCATG
>JBDOMS010000691.1:0-5865 GCA_039831735.1 Pirellulales bacterium | reverse complement strand
GAAAGTGATCCTGTCACGGATCCAAAACGTTCTTTTGAGGCGTGGTGGAAGGCTCAGGTCGGAAAAGACAAGCTTGATGATGTGCCAGGGAATCTTCGCAAGCTGGTCAACGCTGGCCCGGATGAAACAACAGCGTCCAAAGATGTGGAGGCCATTCTCACGCATTGGAAAAAGGCCGTGTGGTCAGAAAAGCCAGCTGCGCTTACGACAGCGATCAACGAGTTGGATGATAACGAGAAGGCAAAAGTGGAACTGGAAAAAAAGATTCCAAAGACATTTGTTTTTGCAGATTTGCCAAAGATGAGAGATAGTTTTGTCATGCAACGGGGGGCGTATGACAGGCCTGGTGAAAAAGTCACACGAGCGACTCCGGCATTCTTGCCAACACTGAATGTTGCAAATGAGAGCGTGCCAAACAGGCTCGATCTTGCGAAATGGATTATCTCACCAGACCAGCCACTGACATCACGTGTTACAGTAAATAGACTTTGGCAGCAGTTTTTTGGAGTTGGTCTGGTGAAGACGAGTGGGGATTTTGGGCTTCAGGGAGAACCGCCAAGTCACCCTGATTTGTTGGACTGGTTGGCATCAGAATATCAGGCAAGCGGCTGGAACACGCGACATATGGTGAAGCTGATCGTGACAAGCCGAGCATTTCGCCGAGCCAGTCATATTGCCCCCGAACAACTGCAACATGATCCAGAAAACCGATTGTATGCACGAGGTCCACGCTTTCGGCTGGATGCGGAACAAATCAGAGATAATGCACTGGCTGTATCAGGACTTCTTGTACTCAAGCAGGGCGGCAAAGGCGTCAATCCATATCAGCCACCAAATATCTGGGAGCCTGTAGGATTTTCTCGGTCGAATACCAGAAATTACAAGCAGGGCTCTGGTGAAGATCTGTATCGCCGCACCATGTATACGTTTTTGAAGCGTACTGCTCCCCACCCGTCACTCGTCAATTTTGATGCCCCGAATCGGGAACAGTTTTGTGCTCGCCGTGAGCGAAGCAATACGCCTCTGCAAGCGCTTCAATTAATGAATGATATTCAGCATATTGAGGCCGCACGATCACTTGCCGGACGATCACTTCTGGAAGTGCAAGGAGATGACCGTGAACGAATCACGTGGCTTTTTCGTGTTGTACTGGCTCGTCTTCCGAGTGCAGATGAACACACGACGGTTGCAAATTTCTTGGAGCGTTCACGAACCCGCTATGCGACAGATCTTGAATCGGCCAAGAAAGCAATTGCTCATGGCGAATCACCGGTCCCCGCAGAATTGTCACCTGTTGAACTGGCATCGTGGACACTTGTCTCAAATATGATGCTGAATCTTGATGAGACAGTGACAAGAAATTAAGGATTGGAAAAAACGCATGAATCCTACGTATCTTCAGATACTCAAGGCGACCCGACAACAGATGGCTCGCCGGGCATTTTTGGCCAACACAGGTATTGGGGTTGGAGCAGCCGCATGGTCCTTGCTTGAGAAAAAGAAGGCAAGTGCGACAGTCCCGTCAGGATATTCCCAGCAACGGGGAGTTGTTCACCCGGCAGTTCAAGGGTTGCCCCACCATGAACCAAAAGCAAAGAGAGTGATCTATCTTCATATGAATGGGGGACCATCGCAGATAGACCTTTGGGACTACAAGCCAGTGTTGCAGAAGTATTTTGATAAAGATATTCCACCAACCGTTCGGGGAGATCAGCGGCTCTCAACGATGACAAGTGGTCAAAAAAGATTTCCCGTTGCGCCATCAAAATTTTCATTCGAGCAGCGCGGAGAATGTGGCCGGTGGATTAACAGTGAACTTCTTCCTCACACTGCGGGCATTGTGGATGATTTGGCCCTTGTCAAAACTGTTCATACACATGCCATAAACCATGACCCTGCATGTACATTCGTCATGACAGGCAGCGAAATTCCGGGAAAAGCAAGTATCGGTAGTTGGTTGGCATACGGCCTTGGAAGTGAGAATGAAAATCTTCCAGCATTTGTCGTGTTTACACCGCTTCCAGATATCAATCCATCACAAGCGCTATTCACACGGATGTGGTCAAGTGGCTTTCTCCCTACGCGTTTTACGGGAGTCGCCCTGCGAGGATCTGGTGATCCAGTATTGTATTTGCCAAATCCGGATGGGATTCATTCAGAGGATCGTCGTGCCATGTTAGATGGCCTTGGCGAACTCAATGCAATGAACTTTGAGCGATACGGTGATCCTGAAATACACACCCGTATGGCCCAATATGAAATGGCTTTTCGAATGCAGGCCAGTGTACCTGAATTGACCGACCTGACCGATGAATCGGAAGAGACGCTTTCTCTATACGGGGATGATGTCAAGAAGCCAGGGAGTTTCACGCATTCGACAATTCTCGCACGACGACTTGTTGAACGAGGTGTCCGTGTCGTACAGATTCTCCATCGAGGCTGGGATCAGCACGGAAACTTGCCAAAAGATCTCGCTGCGCAATGCCGTGATACAGACCAGGCCACAGCGGCACTCATTACTGACCTCAAGCGACGTGGTCTTCTTGAAGATACTCTTGTGGTATGGGGAGGAGAGTTTGGACGAACGGTCTATTCTCAGGGCAAACTGAGCAAAGAGACATACGGTCGTGATCACCATCCACGCAACTTCTGCATGTGGATGGCTGGGGCTGGTGTTCGCGGTGGAACATCCTTGGGGGAAACCGACGACTTCAGCTACAATGTGGTGGACTCACCAGTCCATATCAATGATTTCAATGCAACGATTCTGCATTTGATGGGTATCGATCACAATCGATTTACGTTCAAGTTTCAGGGACTCGATCAAAGGCTGACCGGTGTCGAACCTCAGCGGGTTGTAACGGAACTCTTATCCTAGGGAACGCTACCTTTGTCAAAGTATACGTTCTCGCACGAGAATGGATGATCGCTACAGCATGGATAGACGGGAAAATGCTACATGTTTTTGATCAATTCAAGACATGTTTGCCGAACTTTTGCAGGATTTACATTTGGATTTTTCTTTTTTGCTTGGCCGATGAGTCCACCTGCAGCCTGTTCTTTTCCACCTTTTACATCAGCAACAATTTTTGGATTGGCAGCAATCAAGTCCTTGCATAGTGAGACAAGATCATCTTGATTGACGGCAGTAATTCCCATTGATGCGATGACATCATTTACGGCTTTCCCAGTTGAGAGGACTCCTGCAAATATTTCTCGACCACGACTGGTGTCAAAATCACCATTTGTAATACGCCGGATAATGTCTGCGACAGTCGCTGGACGGACTGGAAAGGAGACGATGGATTCCCCTCGCTCATTGAGTGTTCGAAGAATGTCCTGCTGCATCCAGTTGCTTGCAACTTTGCCCTCACCCACAAGGCTTGCCAGTTCTTCAAAATAGTCCACAAGGTCACGGCCCTGGTTGACGAGGACATCTGCATCATAGGAAGAGATTTTCCATTGCTGTTGAAGTGATGTCCGGAGCGCAGTGGGTGCGTCACCCATTTCTTGTCGAATCGCTGTTATGTGTTTCTCGCTCACAGTGACTGGCACAAGATCTGGCTCCGGAAAATATCGATAGTCACTGGACTCCTCCTTGTGTCGTTGTGCCCGAGTGACGCCAGCTGCATCATCCCATCCTCGTGTTTGTTTTGGCATGGTCCCAAGTTCTGCCTTGGTTGCCTGCCAGTCTTCCCATTGCCGAGCAGACTCATAGATCAGCGCTCGTTCTACTGATCGAAAAGAATTCATGTTTTTTATTTCGACAATAGGTGTTTTTGAAAGGCTGCCATCGGACTGAGGAATGTGAAGGTTGACATTCGCGTCGACACGAAGGCTTCCTTCTTGCATGTTGCAGTCACTCACCCCCAGATAGACAAGCAGGAGTTTGAGTTCGTTAAGCCAGGCCCGTGCCTCCTGAGGGCTTCGAAGATCAGGCTCGGATACAATCTCACAGAGTGGGGTTCCTGCACGATTCAGGTCGATTCGACTATCTGCTGTTCCTGCCGTCTCATCGTGCATGCTCTTTCCAGCATCTTCTTCGAGATGGACACGAATGATACCGACCCGTCGTGAAAAGGCTCCCTTGGGGTCAATGACCTCCAGAAAGCCATCTGATGAAAACGGCAGATCATACTGACTGATTTGGTATCCTTTGGGGAGATCAGGATAGTAATAGTTTTTACGATCCCATTTTGTAAATGTGGCGATTTTGCAATTGAGTGCTAACGCCGATCGAAGGGCAAGGTCAAAGGCACGGCGATTCATGACCGGTAATGAACCAGGTAAGCCAAGGCATGTTGGGCAGACCTGCGTGTTTGGAACAGCTCCAAATGTCGTTGGGCATCCACAGAAAAGTTTTGTCTTGGTCTGAAGTTGTACATGTACCTCAAGCCCGATAACGGTTGTATACGGCTCGATATTGGATGATTGTGATGCCATGCGCTTGAAATCACGCTAGTGCCTTGGGACGTTGCGTGTGCCAATCAGTGAGTGTTTGAAATTGATGCGTAGCCTGAAGGAGTAGTGATTCAGCCAGCGCCGGAGCTTGGAGGTGGAAACCAACAGGAAGATGTTGATCAGTGAAGCCACAAGGAAATGAAATGCCTGCAACTCCTGCAAGATTCGTAGCCACGGTGTAAAGATCAACAAGGTACATCGCCAAGGGATCATTCAATTTCTCACCAAGCTTGAACGCGGGTGTTGCAGACACAGGACCCCCAATGAGATCAACTTTTTCAAACGCCCGAATATAGTCTTCCCGAATCAGTCGTCGAACACGAAGGGCCTTCGCATAGTACGCGTCATAGTATCCTGAAGACAGTGCATGAGTGCCAAGCATGATGCGACGCTTAACCTCAGGCCCGAAGCCTTCACCACGGCTACGGCAATACATCTCAACGAGAGGCGAATCAAATTCACCACTTAAGGCTGCGGTACTCCGGTGGCCATAGTGAGCACCGTCGTATCGGGCAAGATTGCTTGAAGCCTCGCACGGTGCGACAAGATAGTACGTTGGGACCCCGTACTTGGCATGAGGGAGTTCGATCTCGTGAACGGTTGCACCCGCCGCCTTGAAGACAGCAAATGTTTCGTCAACGTGTTTTGCAACCTCTGGATCAAGTCCTTCGGAGTAGTGGTCCGCAACTCGGCCAATTCGAATCCCTTTGAGAGGCTTGTCAATCAGCTTGGAATACTTAGGAACATCATCGCGCAAAGATGTTGAGTCACCTGGATCATGTCCCGCAATAGTTTCAAGAAGAAGTGCACAGTCTGATGCAGATCGTGCCATTGGTCCAATCTGGTCAAGGCTTGACGCAAAGGCAATCAATCCCCGTCGACTGACTCGTCCGTATGTAGGCTTCAAACCGGTCACACCGCAAAGGCCAGCTGGCTGACGAATCGATCCCCCCGTATCTGATCCGATAGCTACGGGACTCATGTTTGCTGCGACACAGGCAGCTGAGCCCCCACTTGATCCACCCGGAGCACGACTAAAATCCCAGGGATTCTTGACTGCACCAAATGCAGAATTTTCATTTGACCCGCCCATGGCAAATTCATCCATGTTCGTCTTGCCTATGATCACAGCATCAGCTCCGCGCAAACGCTGAACCGTGTCTGAATCATATGGCGGTCGATACTCGGAGAGCATTTTCGATGCGCATGTTGTTGGAAGATCAGTCGTGCAAAGCGCATCCTTGACAGCTACGGGAAGTCCGGCGAGAGGACCAACGGTTTGACCTGAGCGAATTCGATCATCAATTTCGGAAGCACGCTCGAGGGCTGCTGATCCTGCAACGGAGAGAAACGCGTTTACTTGAGGGTTGAGTATTTCTATCTGAGCAAGAAAAGCCTCAGTGC
>JBDOMS010000370.1:0-5866 GCA_039831735.1 Pirellulales bacterium | reverse complement strand
CACGCGTGGTTGATTCCGTCCAGATCCCACGCATCGGCCCAAGTCTCGGTGGTGTTGAATCACTCATTGAACAACCGATGGTCATGAGCTACTGGAATTATTCACCCTCCGAACGATCTTCCTTTGGGATCACCGATAATATGGTGCGCATGGCCTGCGGGATTGAGGATGCTGATGACCTGATCGCTGACCTTGCGCAAGCGCTCGGATGATCACACCACATGGACTGAATTTGAGGGAGAACGAATCAATGGAATTCCGCACGCGGGCCATTCATGTTGGCCAACAACGCGACCCATCCAACGGCGCCGTGGTACCTCCTATTCATGTCGCAAGTACGTTCGTTCAGCCAGACGTATCCATGTCTACGGACTACGACTATGCTCGTACTGGCAATCCAACCCGGCATGCCTTTGAGTCCACCCTCGCAGACCTCGATTCAGGAACACGTGCTCTTGCTTTTGCCTCAGGCATGGCAGCAACACGGTGCGTCACGGACCTGCTTGTACCTGGTGACCACATCGTGACTGGCACAGACATCTACGGTGGGACGTGGCGGCTCTTCAATAAACACCTCATCCCGAGGGGCATTCTTGTTTCGGCTGTCGATATGACCAATCTCAAGGCAGTCTCGCAGGCAATGACTCCCTCCACGAAACTGATTTGGTGTGAATCTCCGGGCAACCCACTCCTGACTATCACCGACATCGCAGCGTGCGCAGACATTGCACATGATGCCCATGCGCTACTGGCATGTGATATGACTCTGGCTACACCAGCACTGACACGACCTTTGGAGCTTGGTGCTGACATTGTTATGCACTCCACCACAAAATACATTGGTGGCCATAGTGACCTGCTTGGAGGTGCACTTGTTGTGCGGGATCCGTCTTTGGGTGAAAAACTTCACTGGCTCCAGAATGCAACGGGTGGCGTCATGGGACCATTCGAGGCATTCTTGTGCTCTCGAGGGCTCAAAACACTTGAACTCCGGGTTCAGTCTCAATCAGCAACCGCACTGGCTCTCGCCTCCTGGCTGAAGAGTCACCCACAGGTACGAACGGTTCACTACCCGGGCCTCCCAGACCACCCAGGCCACGTTGTTGCATCTCAACAGATGACAGGTGGATATGGTGCCGTTTTGAGTTTTGAGATGAAGGGTGATCTCCATGATGCCAAACGTGTCGTTGAGTCAACACAGTTGTTTCAATTGGCAGTGAGCCTTGGAGCAGTGGAATCGCTCATCGAACTTCCTGCGCTCATGTCTCACGGCTCATATGAAGCAGATGCTCGCCGGGCAGTTGGCATAGAAGATAGCCTGATCCGGCTATCTGTTGGACTGGAAGCTTTCCCAGACCTCCAACATGACCTCGCCAAGCGATTGGATGGGTAAACCAGACAGACTTGGCATGATTTACCAATCACGAGGATTTTGTCGGAAGTTCTGATTGGGGAGATGCCGATACTTCTTCTGATTGGATAGACCGCATGGATTTTGCCGAACGTGGTCTTCCTCTTGTGCCAAGGAGAAAGCAATGAGTGTTTCGTATCGTTCACAACTTCACCGCATCATCGTTCGCGTGATGTCCTTGAGCTTGCTTGCTGGCGTCATGACGCAAACATGTGCCGTTGCTCAGGGGACAACTGACGCCCGCAGTGAGAGTGCAACGAAGCAAAATGACTTGTCTTGGAAACCACATCGATTTGCAACCGCACAACCCCGCTATTCTGAAGGTTCTGCACCTCCACGTGCAGAAACGATTCCTGACAACAGCCCAACGACGGGGGCCGTCGCCCAACATGACGTGCCCCCCCCAGCATCAGTCAGTCTTCCAGATACGGTGCCTGCTGCAACGCCAATGCCGGTGCGTCCACGGAAACCCCAAACGGCACCATACGCCCCTCTTCGAGGCTCGATTGCTGAAGGCATGCAACAGATGGGTGACTGGTTCACCGCATCTGGCAATAGCTCACAACAAGCCTCTGCTCCGAAAACGAGCGATATGGCAGAGCAGACATTTGTCGAACGGATGATGCGAACTCCGCAAGGCCCTGAGGCTGGACCAAACTCAAAGCAAGACACCAAATACGCCAAGACTCAAACTGAACCGACGCAACGGCTTGGTGGTGGCCTTGCTCCACGCTATCAACAAGTTCCTGCTGAAACAAATCGCCGCGGCTCAACAGGTGCACGTCGACAACCAGAGCGAGTTGCGATGAACGTTGATGGTATTCCTTCGGTCATGACTCGTGCGCCGCAGGCGGCAGCCATTGATCCATCACCTCAAACGTCTCAAGGAAGTGCGAGCGGTTCATCGAACTCCACAACCATTCCACAAGCTGAAACGATTGATCCTCCACTGATTATCGAAACAACACCTGATGAGTTGCAGTACAGCAATCAAATTGAGATGGGATCGTCTCCTGCTGATGGCATGTGGATGGGACAATATCCTGCTGAAATGCATGTAGAGTCGTTTTACGATGATCCGTATGCCTGTGACGAAGAGGGCGGGGCCCTTCCTTTCCATTGCTGTGATGGCAGAATCTGTCGATGGTTACGTCGACTTGGAAAACCATATTATGGGTGGCGATGGTATCGAGATTTCACAGCCAGTGCGGGTGTAACCGCCTTTCAGAATGAAGATGATTTTGGGACGCTCGGAAACTTTGGTGTCAATGAGTATCTCAACTGGTCCATGCCTCTCTGGAATGCCTTTGGCATTGGTTGGCAGGTTGGCGTGAGAGGGGTTCAATCCAATTTTCACAGGTCCACAATCGGCACCCTCAGCCGCAACAATCGGGAACAGACATTTGTTACAACAGGGTTCTTTACGAGAGCATTTAAGGGGCGTGGTTTGCAGGGTGGTGTCGTGTGGGATTACCTCCACGATAGCTATTTTGAAAATATCAATGTGGCCCAGGTACGATCTGAATTGAGTTATGTCTGGGGCTACCATGAATTTGGTTTCTGGGGTGCCCAGAACGTTGCCGAAGAAGGAATCGGTTTCATCCCAACCGCTGAAGGATCAAGTGAAAACCTCTACACAGCGTTCTACCGACTTCAGTTTGGTGACGCCAATGAATGGCGAGTATGGGGTGGAAGCACCGCCACACAGGCCGGCATTGTTGGCTCATCCTTACGGGCCCCGTTGTCCAAATCACTCGCAATCGAAGGAACGTTCACCCATCTATTTCCAGGGCGTCATGAGCAGTACACGCTGAATCCTCCTGGTGGAGGCGCACCAATACAAATCAACGCCCAACCAAAGTCATGGAATGTCTCAATCAATATTGTGTACTATCCCGCCCGCCGAGCCCGTAGAAGTCTTGCAAGCCCGTACAGGCCTCTCTTCGATGTTGCCGATAACGGCAGTCTGATCAGATCAATAAAGAACTGATTTTGGACTGTGACCGATAGCATGATGGCCTGAGTTGCCCGTAGAAATGCGGGGTCTGCCCGTTGACGTCTGGTTTCGGTATCCTAGTGCTTTCGGTTTCCTTTTCTGGCAACGTCACGAGTGAAACCTTTATACATGACCCCCATGGATCGATAGCACACTGTGCGTCGTCCCTACCTCATACAACACGTACAACACAATGACATCAGATAAAGACACGTGGGCTGATTTGGCTGAGTCACTCGGCGCAACACCACAACCAGATGCAACACCTCCTTCGTCAGCTGAAAAACCCGCTCCTGTAGCACCTCCACCGTCGGCTGAAAAACCCGCTCCCACAGCGCCTCCTCCGTCAGTTCCGACCCCACCCAAAAAAACACGTTCAGGAGGCTGGGACTCGCTGGCTTCGGAACTTGGTATTCAGCCCCAGCAAGGCACTCAAAACGTTCAGCCGTCGCCCCCTACACCCAAACCTACAAAGCCTGACCTGCCCGAATCGAAGCAGGTAGAAAGACCTCGGCACCCCGAACAAGAACCTGCCAAGAAAGAACAAGACGGGTGGGCAGACAATGTTCTGCCAAATGAAACAACAAAAGGTGATGATGAAAATCAAGACTCCTCTGACACGTCTGAGTCCAAAGAAAGACGTGAACGTCGAGGACGTCGTCGACGTGGCCGGCGCGGCGGTAGAGATCGTCAAGCCCGAAACACGAGAGACGAGTCCAACGAAACACAGCAGTCAAGTGACCGCCGGTTATCAAATCGCCCACATCAACATCCGGATTCTGACGACCAGGGCGTCGATTCTGAAATCAAGGCTGCTGATCAATCGGCAGAAAAAGACGGCGATCTCTCTCCATCCGAAAAAGATCAATCAACTGAAGATGGCGAGCAACCGCGACGACGACGACGACGCGGTCGGCGAGGTGGACGTCGTAGATCGACACGAGAACGTCTGGCTGGAGAGCGACAAACTGCTGAAACTCCAGAATCAGAGCAGCGGCTAGCGGATCTGGATGATGAACCATTGGCTACATCGTATGGCCTGCCTGTAAACAACAATGATTCTTCGGTTGAAGAGGAAAAACAACCTGAAAACAAACCCGACGACACTGCAGAAGGTGAGCGACGCCCAAGACGAAGGAGACGAAGGAGAAACAATGGTGAGTCACGGCCAGCACCTTCCAGTCGGGAAACACCTCGTGATGGCCGACGACGACGAGGTGATTTGTCACGATCACCATCGCGTTCTTCCAGAGGACGACGTCGAGAAAACTTCGCACCCGTTGCGGGAAAGTTTGAGGAGGATGATGAGGGCCTAGAATTTCTAGGTGTCGATGAACCGCATGCAACACCCGCCACGAAAAAAGAAGATGCATCACAGGAAGATGATGCCCTTGCTGAAAGCGGCCTGGATACGGTTCGTGATGTACCGAGTTGGGTTGAAGCTATTGGGATGGTGATTGCCCCAAACCTTGAAGCACGAAATAAATCTGGTGGCAACCAGAAATGATGCCCATGATTTTTCCAGCACTCACCGTCGGAGGATTCAAATACCTTTGACCACCTCCCTGACAATGCGTGGAAATCGCATCTCTTGCACAACAACTATTTCAACGCAATGGTCCGAGCCAAGGGCCTCAGAATCTGCTCGACAACGCAGCTGTCGATAACTTCAACCGCCACCTGAGTAAGACGATCCATCGCTTCAACGTATCCGGTCTGCGGCGCAAGACTCCCGTACTGCCGAGCAGTGACATAGACGCTCAGCTGCTCTTCAGTGAATTCACCAGTGCGTACCTGGAAGGCATTGGTTCGAGTTTCTGTACTCACCCGCACCTGCGTACGGCAGTCTTCGTCGATCGCCATTGTGATAGACGGCTCACAATTAATGACACGACCTCCAGGCAATTCGGCAACACGGTCAAACGCTGTCCCCATCCCAAGCGCTTCTGCCAAAAGCGCATTGTGGTTTCCCCGGAATGCAAAGTCAAAACCAAAAAGGACATCGAGCGCCTCACAGTCAAGGGGGCTTATCGACAGGTACGCCGGCGCAAGATCAAGAATCATACGATGCTGCTCAAGTGCCTCATCCATGGATTCTGGATTTACTTGCCCAGAGCAAAGACGCTTTGCCTCGACGGCGGTCCACCGATACCGTCCTTGCTCTTTGTCCTCTTCAAGGACGAAGTCCCGCTTGTCACGGCCATAGAACTTTCGCATTGATGGATACTTTTTCTGAACCCGCTCAAAAAACTGAAGGATTGTCTCGCGTTGGCCGGGCAACTCCATTTCAGTCGTCAGATTCATATTGATGTAGAAGTCATCAACCATAGAAGCGTAATGACGCATAGTGCCTACCCCAGTGATCATTCGGATACGAAATTCGAGTATATATCATTCCGATGATTTGTTGGAGCATCTAGCACGTCTCACGCAATTGCGGCATACTAAAAAAAGCATTC
>JBDOMS010000298.1:2959-5910 GCA_039831735.1 Pirellulales bacterium | reverse complement strand
CCCTGGTGTGGACTCAGTGATCGGTGTTTTTTCCCGAGACGAAGTTGCTCGTTCAGCAGAACGGCTTATTGGCCGACTCGGAGAGCAGCGAAGTATTTTTCGGCCAGCGCCTGCAAAAGCGCTTGATGACACAGGGCGTATGCGAGTAACGCCACGACATATGGCGTACCTGAAGATATCTGAGGGGTGCGATCGCACATGTACCTTTTGTGCCATTCCAAAAATGCGTGGTAAGCATGTAAGTAAACCTCTCGAAGAGGTGGTTCGTGAGGCTCAGGAATTGGCCGACGATGGCGTCAAGGAGCTTATCATCGTTGCTCAGGATACGACGTACTATGGGCGTGATCTCTACGGCGAGTCAAAACTTGTGGAGCTCCTCACTGAACTTGAGGGGGTGGCAGGCATTGAGTGGATTCGCCTGATGTATCTGTATCCGATGTATTTTACGGATGACCTTATTCGTACCATTGCGTCAAGTTCTAGAATCATTCCGTATCTTGATATGCCCTTGCAGCATGCAAGCGACCCTGTTCTCAAACGAATGCAGCGTCGAGTCTCAAAGCAACCCACCGAAGAACTGCTCGCTAAACTTCGTGACCAGATTCCTGATCTTGTTCTTCGAACGACGTTGATTACCGGTTTTCCCGGTGAAACTGACGCACAACATGAAGAAGTTATTCAGTTTCTCCAGCGTTGGCGATTTGAACGTCTTGGTGTCTTCACCTACTCGTTGGAACCTGACACGCCTGCAGCCAAACTAGCTGGTCATCTACCGGACAGAGTGAAGCAGCAACGGCGTGATCATCTTATGCGGGAGCAACAGAACATTGCCCATGCTTAGGCCAAGGCCCAGATTGGAAAAGTTGCACATGTAATCATTGATCGTCAAAGTAGTGAGCGAGAGGATGTATGGATAGGTCGTACGCAGGCAGATGCTCCGGATATTGATTGCGTTGTGTACGTCACAGCTCCAGGCACATCGTCCAACAGTCCACTGTCTGGCAAAATCCTGTCGGTTGAAATTGTTGCTTCGAGTGGATATGACCTTGCTGGAGTGATCGTTGAATGACTGAGTCACAGAACCTTGATCGTGTCTGGACGGTTCCCAATGTACTGTCGGCTCTCAGGTTTCTGTTGTCGATTGTTTTCTTTGTTGCTGTCGGGCAGGGGTGGAATAGCACGGCGGTGTGGATTTTTGTAGTTGCGGTATCCACAGACTGGATTGATGGGTGGTGGGCACGGCGTTTCAATCAGATAAGTCGTCTTGGACGTATGTTTGACCCACTCGTTGATAAGGTCATCATTTGCGGGGCATATGTCTTGCTGTGTGCCTCTTCCACGTCAGTCATCCTGCCTTGGATGGCGGTTGTTGTCGTTGTACGAGAACTTGTGGTGACAGCCATCCGTTCAGAGATGGAGCGAACAGGACACGACTTTTCCGCAGGGCGGTCAGGTAAATTCAAGATGGTGTTGCAATGCCTTGCAGTGATATTGGAATTATCATCGCGTGCATGGGTATTTCCTGAAGGCGGTGTGGTTGATAGCAGGTCAATCGTGACTGTTGTGGCATGGGCAGCTGTGATAGCGACGGTTTGGTCTGGACTTGAATATGCGTTTGCTGCCAGAAAACTGATCGAAGGAGAAGATTCAGACGCATGATCGAGAACCCCACCACACCTGTGATCATGCTTGTGATTGCTAATCTTGGAGCGTGGGTGGGAAGTATCTGGATGGCATGGATGCTCCTGCGCCGTTGGTGGTCTGGTTCCCCACTGGTGCCTCAACTGCCTGAGCATTCCCAAGGGCGTACATCCCAAGCAGTAGAAGTCGAACGTGGAGAGACGACAGGAGATGATTCTGACGGGGATACTGACAGACATGTGGTGCCGTGGAAGGGGAGGCATGTCCTTGCAGTGATCATGGTGACGCTTCTGGCCAGACTTGTTGGTCAGACTGCTGTGTCCCGTCCTGACGATATAACGTCTCAGTTGCTCGGAGGATTGCTTGGGATACTCATTGGCACAGCGGCATCGATAGTGATGCTATTGAATCAGGGGGCCTCATGGTCTGATCTTGGCCTCTGGCCATTGCACGTGAAATATAACTTCCGACTTGCTATTGGAAGCCTCTTCCTTGTCCTTGCACCACTTCTTGCAGTTGCTTTCATGCTGAATCAAATTGTGCCGTATGAGCACCCCATTATTGAGTTCTTAACTGAGCATCGCGATATGTATGCGATCGTCATAGTTGTGGTGACGGCGATTATTGTGGCACCTCTTGCAGAGGAGATTTTGTTTCGTCGGGTCTTGCAGGGATGGCTTGAATCCCTCCCTCTGCCAAATGGCCCCACTGTTGCAGTGTGCCTTTCAGCACTTGCCTTTGGGGCGGCACATATCGGTCAGGGGTTGGCGTGGCTTCCTCTCACGATTCTTGGTGTGGTGCTTGGTGTCCTCGTCAAGCAAACCGGTTCAGTTGTTCCTGCAATTCTCCTTCATGCGATGTTTAATGCCGTAAGTGTTGGTCTTCTCCTGTTGCAGCTATCTGGACTTGTTCCCGAGGGATGATCGATTCACGTGAAAGATATGACTTTTCGTAACGAGAGGTCTTTTGAGAATATTAGTCTGGTGGAGATGTGCATAAATGGTGCAGAATTCATTTAAGGAGAGTCCGGAATAGAACACTGTGCCACGTTCAATAAAAAATCGTATTGTCGATCGACTTGTCTATATCGCTGTACGCGTGGCCATCTGTGTTCTGCAGGCATTGCCTCGTGACCTATGTGAACGACTGGCGCGACAGTTAGCAAATATTCTTGCTCATCGATTGCGTATCCGACGAAGTGTGGTTCGTGACAATATCCGCCGCGCCTTCCCTGAATCGTCTTCGGAAGAATGTCGGCAGATCGCCTGTGGGATGTGGGAGCACCTTCTACTCATGGTTGTTGAGATTGC
>JBDOMS010000298.1:0-2949 GCA_039831735.1 Pirellulales bacterium | reverse complement strand
CATGCACCTCGCGTCATCAGGAGATCAACATGGCGAAGGTACCTCCGCATTCATGATATGGAAACGATCGTTCGTACCATGTGGCAGGAAAGACCAAAAGTCGTGCTCTCAGGTCACTTTGGTAATTTTGAACTGGCTTCTTTTCTCCTTGGAGTTTTTGGGTTCAAGACGTTTTCCGTTGCACGAGAGCTTGATAATCCCCTGTTGAATACCTTTGTAAATGATTTTCGAGAGTCACGCGGGCAGCAAATTCTTCCCAAGAAAGGTAGTGCCCCGGATGTCGCAATTGCAATGGAGCAAAACGGCGCCATTGGTTTACTCGGTGATCAGGCGGCAGGCCCAAAAGGGTGTCCTGTCACCTTTTTCGGACGACGGGCGACCATGCATAAAGCGATTGGCGTGTTTGCGCTTTCTGCATCGGCTCCGGTGCTGGTTTTCTCAACAACACGACGAAACAAGCTCTTTCAGTATGATATCCGACTGGAAGGTGTCGCAGATCCGGCGGTTGACGCACCTGAAACGGAGGGGCTTGTCTCCCTTTCTCAGTGGTACACCTCACTCCTTGAGCGGGCTGTCCGGAGGGCACCTCCCCAGTACTGGTGGGTCCATAGACGATGGCGGTGAGGGACAATAGACGGTAGAGTGTTGCATCTCATCGCTTCGATGTCGCGTTTGCTCGTCTCCTGAGAGGAATGTACAGGCCCTATGGCAGATTGGATTGAAATAGCTTCTGTTGAAGAATGTCCCCCAGGTACAAGCATTGAGCGAGTCGTGAGTGGCCAGATGGTAGCGCTCTCAAATATTGACGGCCAGTATTACGCCATGGACGGTCTGTGTCCCCATCAGGGAGGTCCTCTCGGGCAAGGTTCACTCTGTGGAACAATCCTGACCTGTCCTTGGCATGGCTGGCAGTTTAGTGTTGTAGATGGAAAGCACCAATTGTCGACAACGGTTGGGCAGTCAATGTATCAGGTCACTGTTCGGAATGGGAACGTGTTTATCCATATCAATCATGATCGGAAACCAGAGGCGTGATCACATTTCGATGCTTCCGCAACGATGATCCCCCCAGACTTGCTGACATCTGGCAAGCTTCTGCACTTGGGCCTTCTTCCATGCAGCCGATGTCCTCGGCAATGTTAGAGGCAGCCGTATTTTCAAAACCATATTTCGATAAAGCTGGTCTCATTGTCGCGATGGAGGGTAGCACGGCTGTCGGGTTTGCTCACGCTGCATTCGGTCCAACAAGTGACAGTGCAGGTATTGATACCACCTGTGGTTCGATCTTACTTGCTGCAGTTATTCCACATGAGAATCGTGAGGGCATCGGACAAGGACTGGTGGAGAAATGCGAGGCATACCTCCAAGGAAAGGGCGCCACAACCATTCTGGGTGGTGGCTCTCCCGAGATGCGAAGCTTTTATATGGGGCTCTATGGAGGCTCAGATTTGCCTGGAATTCTGGATTCATCTCCAGCAATGCAGTCCTTATTCCAAGCGTGCGGCTATGAGACTCGTGAACGCATCGCTGTCTTGCGCCGATACCTTGATGGATTTCGTCCACCAGTGAATCGACTTCAGGTAGCCATACGTCGAAGCACAGTATTACGAGTAACAGATCAACCGCTCTGCCGAAGTTGGTGGGAGGCTGCAACGATGGCAGGGGTGGGCTGGCGGCGTTATGAATTACGAAATCATGCAGAAGACCTTCTTGGCAGTGCATCGTTATGGGACATGCAGCCTCTCGCATCAACATGGGAGATGCCGGCAGCTGGACTGCTTCGCATTGACATTGAAGGTTCACGGCGAGGGCAGGGGCTTGCCAAGTATATTGTTGCCGAAGCCATGCATGATTTGGCGGAGGAAGGGGTACAGATGATTGAAACACATGTGTCGTCTACGAATACCCCTGCACTCAAACTGGTTGAATCACTTGGATTCAATGCGGTTGAGTACGGTACGGTTTTTCAAAAGCATCCGTGATATATGTGAGGATGGACTAGCGTTCCAAGAGGCTTTTGGTATGCGCTTTGACCGACGAAGCGCAGTGGGACAACGATCCCTCACTGCGGACAAGACGCACTGTCAGTGGTGCTGTTCTACCGTCACGCCGAAGGTCTGTAAGATAGTCTTGAAGGATCTTTTTCCGCTCGGGTGTTGTGGTGAGCATCCAATGAACCCAACACCACGACTCGGCGTAGTGATCCTGAGACATTTCGCCAGGACTGCTAAGACGTTCTAATGCATCTATGTTGGGCTGCCATGTGCCCTCAAGCAGCCTGCCATTGAGGTGCGCAACATGTTCTTCGTGCAATCCCTGCTCACTTGTTGGGAGTTCAAAGTATTCGGCAATACCTTCATCAAGCCACAATGGTACTGTTGGGACGACAGCATGCACGTATCCATGAGTGGTTTCATGCCGAAGATCTTCTGCAATGCGGTCCTGCCATGCTGCGTACACGGAAAGTGTCGTGTCAGTTTCAACAAAGAATGCACGACGAGCAGGAAAGTTTGGAAACTGATGAGCAAGAAACTTGTCGTAATGATCAGTATCTTCAAAGAGGTACAGGTGCACAGGTTCGTCGGAAATTGGAAGGTCAAGATGTTGACTCACCCGTGTTCGGAGGGTCTCTAGGTTTCGAATGAGTCGATGCTGTTGGGTAAGTGGGAAGTCAGCATGAATAACAAGTTGTCCAGCAAATACCTTTGTACGACTTGGTAGGTTTTGATGGGTTCCAGGGAGAAGGCCATTCGTGACCGTATTGATTGAGTCGCTACCCGACATGACAGCATGACTGAGTGGAACGTGCTGCCATGCTCGAATACAACCTGTCGTGAGCATGAGACTGGTCACCAAGACGATCAAACGGCGGTGTGATAAATAAGACATCAGATCAGCAAAAATGAGAGCTTTCAAAAGATGGGAGATGCTAGCAGTGCGACGTTGTTG
>JBDOMS010000317.1:0-5924 GCA_039831735.1 Pirellulales bacterium | reverse complement strand
GTGACCGATGATATGGGGTATGCGGACATGCGTTGCCAAGGGGGTGGTTTTGATACACCAAATCTTGATCAAATGGCTGCTGAGGGCACTCGTTTTACAGACTTTTATGTTGCTCAGCCTGTATGCACGGCCAGTCGTGCGGCGTTCTTAAGTGGCTGCTATCCAAATCGTGTGAGTTTGCAGGGAGCCCTCAACCACACGAGCAAAAATGGTATTCATCCAGATGAATGGCTTCTTCCGGAGATGCTACAGGCGCGCGGATACGCGACGTCAGGTATGGGGAAATGGCACTTGGGCACCGTTCAGGAATTTGGTCCGCTTCGAAATGGATTCGATGAATGGTTTGGAATCCCGTATTCAAACGATAATAGTAAGTATCATCCTGTGCTTGGTGACGTGATGCCCCCTCTCCCTTTCTACGATGGTGAAAAGGTCATAGAGATGGATGCTGATCAAAGCCTGTTTACCCGTCGCTTCACCGAGCGGGCAGTCTCATTTATTGAAAGAAATCAAGAGAAACCATTTTTTCTCTATATGCCCCATGTGATGCCCCATGTTCCAATTTTTGCATCTGATGAGTTTAAGGGAAAATCTGGGTCAGGCCTGTACGCGGACGTGATTCAGGAACTTGATTGGTCAGTGGGTGAGGTGTTGGCAACACTGAAACGACTCAAGTTGGATGCGAACACTCTTGTAATCTTTTTTTCAGACAATGGCGCATGGTTGAGTTACGGAGAGCATGCTGGGTCGAATACACCCCTCCGAGAAGGCAAGCTGACAACCTTTGAGGGTGGTGTTCGCGTGCCTTGCGTTATGCGATGGCCTCATCATGTTCCAGCAGGTCGTGTCTGTGATGAACCAGTTATGAGTATCGATCTCCTGCCAACCATCGCTGAATTGACTGGAGGAAAAATGCCATCTCTGCAGATTGATGGACAAAGTATCAAGCCACTGCTTCTTGGTGAGAAGGGGGCACGCTCACCTCATAAAGCTTTGTTCTTTTTTGCTGGCACAGAATTGCAAGCTGTACGAAGTGGTCCGTGGAAACTGCATTTTGCCCATCCGTATATCACGACTCGTGCCGAGCCCGGAAGGGGAGGGAAACCATCGGGGTGGGGGACATATGAGTCGCAATCGATTACTCAAAGTGGCATTGAAGGTATTGCGAGCAGACATGGAGGAAAAGTTGTATCGATAGAGAAATCACTCTTTAATTTGGATGATGATCCGGGTGAAGAAAAGAATGTTGCGGCTGATCATCCTGAGGAGGTTGCCCGCCTTATGGGTATGGCTGATACCATTCGCTCAGAACTTGGGGATTCGCTCTCGGGTCGGCAGGGCAGTGCTGTTCGAGCAGCTGGCATGGTGCCTTAATTAGGTGGTTTCTTTTTGGGCAAGCTTTCTGAGTAATCGTAGATTACGTTTATCATTCTGTGGGTTTGGTTTTCCATCTGCTCCTTCTTTTGGGGTCTCAAGTATCATTGGGATGGTTCTGAGCTTGGGGTGACGGACTATGAGTCTGAATGCATCTTGTCCAATTTTTCCTTTGCCGATGGCTTCATGACGGTCAACGCGGGAGCCCTGCTCACGTTTTGAATCATTCGCGTGAATCAGGACAAGGCGATTGAGTCCAATGAGACGATCAAATTCTCGAATCGTTTCATCCAGCGATTTTTTGGGACTCAGCGGATAGCCAGCAGCAAAAATGTGACAGGTATCAAGGCAAACACCGATTCGATTGTGAAAGTCGCCTTTTGAATCAATGCGTGTGAGCATGCGACCGATTTCTTCAAATGTTGACCCAAGGCAACTTCCTTGGCCGGCCGTTGTTTCAATAAGAATGCCAGATGAAAGCTTTTTCGTTCGAGAAAGTGATTGGGCGACTCCATCAGCAGCCCGTATGACAGCCCGAGCAACTGTCTGCTTGCCAGCGGCACCAGGATGAGCCACTACCCAGGGGATTCCTAGGGTGTCGGCACGTTGGAGTTCGGTGACAAGCCCATCAATTGATTTTTTTCTTAAGAGTGGATCAGCAGAGGCGGGATTAATGAGGTATGAGTTATGGGCAACGACTAACTTCAGCCCTGATTTTTGTACGGCCTCACGAAATGCGTCTGCACTTGTACGTGAAATGGGCTTCACGTTCCATTGGTTGACATTGCGAGTGAATATCTGCAGGCATTCGCAGCCAGTGTCCAATGCTCGGTCTACGGCATTGGAAAAGCCACCACTGATTGACTGATGGGCTCCAAAACAAGGGTGACGAAAACGACCCATAGACAGACCTTTCTAAGCTTTTTTTGACTCATGCAGAACGTATCATACACTGGTTAAGGAGTGTGAAGTTTGTTGAACAGCAACAATTTCACTGCATTATTACATGAGTTGACTATGACAGATGCGATCTACATTGTCGGGACATTTCTTGCATCAGTCCTTGCTGGTGTCGCCATTTTTATAGCCATGCGTCCTTTGCGTTTAGCGAGGCAAGCAGAAAAACTTGCCCGTGCTCAGAGAGATTTTCACCGTCAGCGGGAACAACTCGAGGCAAAGTTTTTTGATCATGTCTCATCGTCTGGAAAACCTCGAGGGTTGAGGTGGTTAGATATTGATTTTGATGATGACGTTATTTACGCCAGAGATCGTCAAACTGGGCAACTTAAGGCGTTGGTAGCAATTGAAGTGAGGTTTGAGGCCATTGATGGCGGGGGGATGGAAGAGGTTGAAGCCGTTTCGAATGTACGAGCAGCAACGGCAGAGTTTCTCCATGACCGCACGCGGTGGTATACGCAAGGTCGCGTTTACTTCAACCTTGCTCCAAATGCGGCAGTAAAATACCTATCAAACGACCTTGAGATGGTTGCTGAAGAGCATGCCCGGGTGTAAAGGTGCGAAGTCTGGTCAAGTGCTGCTGCGAGAAATGTCAGGAGCACCCGTTTATCTTCACTCTCGGTCGATGAGTGAGTGTGAAAACGCTCATGTCATATCTGTGGGGCTGTGGTTGTGTCGTCACTGCGTGTCTTTCATGCGCCTGTCTTGCAATCGAGGATGACTGTCAATCACGGAATGCAATTAAGCTGCCGCCGGCTCCCGTTGAATCGTATCTTGTTGAAGCGGAAACATACCTTCGGCATGCAAACGAATACACTCAGGGGGCCCATGATCTTGCAAAACATCATCACTGCCACGCTACCGATGCCTACTACTTGGCATGTGAAGCAGCATGGAATGCCATTTGGTCCTGTCCTGACTCACCTGAGATTTTGTATGCAGCGGGTGAACTCTACAATGAGTCTCTCGCGGGACTTTTAGAGTCCGCCCAAGCTACCGGCCGTCTTCATCCGAATGGACTTTGGATAGGGCCGAAGTGGAAAAATATGTGTGTCCCGGTTGTTGGAAAAGCACTTCCAATACATGAAAGTAACATTGAATCAATCGAGGCATTTTGCCCAAAGGCAGATGCTCGCATCAGATGTCAGCATGTTCGGAATGGTCTCGGTGTTCCTGTTGCGGTGCGTGTGCGACAAGGGCCTCCTGGGACGATCAGCGCCGATTTTGCACCACCCCGTCAGTCCATTGCGGTGACTGCAATTCTCAGATTTGATATGCCTGGAAGTGAGAATATTATTCAAAAGCTAGCTGGTCCGGTTGCCCGTGATCCTGCGGCAGCAGTGCTTGATCTCGCAAATCCTGTACGAATCAATGCGGTGCGAATTGGACCCGTTCGACCGCATGTGGCTGCTGATCTCACCATGCCACTTCTTGATATGTTGGCCGGTATGCCAAGAGACAGTGTGCTTTCTTATCTTCAGCCATACGGAGATGGAGATACTGAACCACGGCTTGAGTTTCTCCAGCCACATCAGCCAGGCCGAATCCCGGTCGTATTCATTCACGGACTCGCCAGTGATGAAGGAACGTGGTTCGACATGATCAATGATTTACGCACATGGCCAACATTTCACACCAAGTATGAGCCGTGGGTGTTTCATTACCCAACTGGTGGTGCTTTTATGACATCGTCTTTGATGCTGCGAAACGAGTTGCGAGCAGCTGTATGCAGGCTTGATCCTGAGCAAAAGGATCCTGGACTACAAAATGTGATTCTTGTCGGCCACAGTATGGGTGGACTGCACGCGAAGCTTCAAGTTGTGCATTCAGGAACAGCAATCTGGGATGCTATTGCCCGCTTGCCATTTGATCAGTTTGTGATTCCAGAGGGCTACAGAGAATCCGTACATGATGCGTTCTTCTTTGAACCATCATCATTCATCAAACGAGTTGTATTTATTGCTACGCCACATGACGGTTCCGGTCTGGCATCACGAGGTATCGGGCGTTTTGCCTCAATAACGGTGAAACAACCACCAGGACCGAAACAGATTCACGATGATGTTGCACTTCTCAATCCTGGCGGTCTCTGGCCGTATTATGAAAAGCGATTACCAACAACAGTGGATGTCTTAGAGCCTACCGCTCCGATTCTTCGGGCTGTACGACGCCTCCCTATTCCTTGTTGGGTTACCACACACACCATTATTGGCAAGTCACACCATTCTTTACTCTCAGGGCCTGATGACTGCGTTGTTCCTGTCTCCAGCGCTCAGATTGAAGGGGCGTGTAGTGAGCTTATTGTTGAAGCGAAACATACAAAAGTGCACCATCACCCGGATTCTATCAGGGAAATGCAACGCATTCTTTTGTTGCATCTTCACGAAACGGAAGCCTCCTCGGTACACTAGTCTGGATGGTACACCGTCGTGATTTTATAGCCGGAAGTGGGGCAGCATTCGGTACAGCACTCTTCTGCCCCGAAACCGTGCTCGAGGCTGAAGAACTTGGTCGAGCTCGGACCATTTCAATATTTCATACCACTGATCTACACGGACACATTGAGCCAACAACGACGTACGAAGGGCTTGATGATGTCGGAGGTCTTGCTCGCTGCATAAGTTGTATTCGTGAATGGCGACGCATGTCTCCTTATTCCATCACTGTGGATATTGGTGATCTTGTTCAGGGCACTGCTGTGAGTGCGTGGAGTGATGGTCAATTGATGATCAAGTTACTCAATCGACTTGCTTATGATGCGTGGACACTGGGAAATCATGATTTTGATTGGGGGCCGGAATCACTCGAAAACATTCTTGAGATTTCTCAGCCCTCTATTCTTGCAGCCAATCTTGATCGGAGTAGTCGTCCTGTGGGTTCGCTTGAAGGAGCATGGAAAAATGTCAGTCCATGGGCCATTCGTGAGGTTGGAGGATTTCGCATTGGCTTCATCGGTCTGATTACACCTGGCCTGCAGTCATGGTTGCCACCCGAGGTGCTGGGCGGTGTTCTGCCAACTGATCCAGTCGTAGCTCTTTCTGCAACGCTTCAAGACCTGAAGAAGGAAAAGCCTGATGCCATTGTTGTTATGGGCCACATGGGCTGGCGTTATCAAGATGATTATGCGAATCCTGTTCGTGCCGTCCTGAAGGATGCACAAGATGTTGATATCTATCTTGCTGGGCACTCACATCAAAATAGGCCGGCATGGATGTCAGAAAGAACGTTGTGTTCACAAGCAAGTTATTACGGAATTCATTGTGGCAGAGTTGATCTTACATTTGATCTTTCAACGAGGAAGCTTGTTGATCGTCGTGTTTTTACCCTCTTGATGGATGATCGTTTTGAGCTTGATCCGCTCGTCATGCAGATGGCGAGACCTGATCTTGCAGCATCGTCAGCTGAGTTAGCTCGGCGAGTGGCAAACAATAGATATCCTCTGTCGGGAGATGGCCGTAATTCAGCCTTAGGACAACTGTTATGTGAATGTTTTGCAACGACCCTCGCGAAGCGTGGCCATAAAGTGGATGGAGTCTTTCATGGAACATTTCTGAGTGGAACACTTGAAGCAGGTGACGTAACCGTTTCTGATT
>JBDOMS010000507.1:0-5933 GCA_039831735.1 Pirellulales bacterium | reverse complement strand
CTACCGACTTCGTGGCAACCACTATTGGCCGGAAGTGCAATGAACCCATTGCCCATCGCTAAGCCAATAAGATCACTTGACCCAGTCCATGGCAACGGTGTGACTTCATTGCTCTTTTTGCAGATGACACACGGTAAAAACACCGGTCGACCCGAAGGTGCTTTTACCGGAGCAGTCAAACGGGCCTTAGAGCGAGGGAAATGCCACTCCTTTTGAGGCTTGCCGGACAATCCTTGAATAGCTGGGCGTACAAACAATTCAAAGCAGACAAGACTGCTCGCAGGATTACCGGGCAATCCAAAAACAAGTGTTGAAGGTCGGGTATGTTGTTGAAAAAGACCAAAGTAGACTGGCTTCCCAGGCTTGAGTCGAACCTTATGAAATACCTTTTTGATCCCACACAACCGAAAGATGTCTGGGACAAGGTCAAGATCACCTGCCGAGACACCTCCAGACAGTACAAGGATATCTGCTGCTAATCCCTGCGCTACAGCTGCACGTATCGCCTCTGGTTTATCTGAAGAGATTCCCATGGGAATCGGCTCCGCTCCGAGAAGTTGAACTGCTGCTGTCATCATTGGGCCATTTGAGTTGCGAATTTGTCCAAACTCAGGAACAGTATCTGGTTCTACAAGTTCACTTCCTGTTGAAAGGATTGCCACACGAACTCTTGGAAAAGCCTCAACATGAGTGGCTCCAGATTCTGCAGCCAATCCGATGCCGGCTGCCTGTAGTATGGTTCCATCCTTCAGAACTTCTTGCCCTGAGTGAAATGCCGATCCCCTTTTTCCAACATGTTGACCAGAGCGAAATCCATCTGTTTGAAGCCGTACTTTCATTCCAGCATGCTTGGATTTTGGATTACCAATAACAGCTTCAACTGGAATGACGGCATCCGCTCCTTTTGGAATAGGTGCTCCAGTCATGATTCTGGCACAAGAGCCTGGCTTGATGCTCAAGCCTGTTACATCACCCGCAGCCAAGTCAATGACAATGTCGAGTTCGATCGATTCACCTGTGCTCGCATGCACATCGTCACTCCGTAACGCAAATCCATCCATCATTGCACGATCCCACGGCGGAGAGTCAATATCCGCTATCACGGGCGCCGATAGGGTCTGTCCGCATGCATCCAGCAAACGTTGGCGACGTGCTGGAAGTGGACTGATGGCCTGCTCAAGAAGGCTTATTGCATCAGACAAATCAATCATGTCTCATCACTTCTTAAGAAACGCTGTAGCAGGTCACACCCTACGGGCGTGAGAAAACTCTCCGGATGGAATTGCATACCGTAAACTGGCAATGTTGTATGGCGAATTGCCATGATTTCTCTACTCCCATCTGGAGCCGTTGACCAGGCATCAACTTCAAATTCTTTTGGCAGTGACTCAGGATCAATTATGAGGCTGTGATACCGAGTAGCTTCAATGGGGTTGGGTAAACCAGTAAAGAGTCCCTTGCCAGCGTGTTCAATGCGATCAACCTTACCGTGCATGAGTTGCTTTGCACGAACAATCCTTCCTCCAAATACCTGACCAATGGATTGATGACCAAGACAGACTCCAAGAATTGGCATCCTTCCAGCAAATCGACGGACTACGTCACAAGAAATCCCTGCTTCATTAGGTGTACAAGGACCAGGGGAAATAACAAGGTGCGATGGTGATTTTTTAGCAATTTCGTCACCAGTTATCTCATCATTACGATGCACCTCAATAGGAATCTCTGGATAAATTTCTCCAATTTGCTGCACAAGATTCCAAGTGAACGAGTCGTAGTTATCAATAACTAAAAGCATAGGAATTCATCGCTCGTAAAAAGAAAGTCGGATTATTGCAACAAGGTAGCTGGGTGCCCCTCCCTATCAACCAACGGAATCACATGTGACTTATAGATTTGGGTATAGGCTTCTGCAAGACGATGGGCGTTCAACGCCTCTTCGGACTCCCAGTGCTCAACTAATGTAAATTTTTTAGGATCCGTTTTGGAATGGTAGACGTCAAATCTCATGCACCCAGGCTCTGCCCGACTCTTTCTCATCGCACTTGAAAGCAGTTCACTGATTTTTGAAACATCATCAGTATTTTTTACTGTGAGAAGCACATTCAAATAAATCACGCCTTATCCTCCACGAAATAACTTCATCCTCTACTCTACCACCATAATACCAGTACCGTCATTCATTTCTTTACATCTCCTCGCTAGTATTTTGAGGTACGGAGGGAGATACGTTGCCCTGTGTGCGAATGAACCAATTGATGCGTCAACATCAGTATGGTCTGGCTCACAAAAGTCAGTGATAAAAAAACCTGCTTGGCAGAGACCGCCAAGAATGTCAGAAAGAGAATGAATGAATTCATGTGTACCTTCTTCACGAATCCGTGAAGGCCTGGCTGGCGGGAGAGGGTCTGTACGGCTCTGTGGATACGAAACTGCATACTGTCCTGATGTCACTGGTTCCAAAGACGATTGTAAACTTGTTGGTGATTTATGCTGACTGATATAGATGCCATCTGGCTTAGTGACATATGCCACCTCCTGAAAAACTCGACTGATGTCTGGAACGTAACACGTACTCACGGGATGAATAATGACATCAAAACGTCTCTTTCCTAACATTGAAAGATTGTCCATAGAGCCCTGTACGATCTCGAGATCGATTCTTCGCTCATAAGCCACACGACGATCAAGTTCCAGCATAGCTGGTGAAATATCAAACACCGTCACATTCGCCCCCGCCGCGGCATACAACGGGCCGTGTTTTCCCCCACCAGCAGCAAGACACAAAATGTGACGCCCAGCAAGAGACTCAGGAAGCCACATACGTCCCTGAGGACCACCGCTTCCAAGCCACTCCCGAGGTTCAGTAAAGGACTCATCCCGAGCAGGACGAGCCAGGGCTGTTTTTTTTGATGCTAAACGATCCCAAGCCAATGCATTATGGTTCAACGAAACATGATTGAAATGAGATAAATTGCTCATAAATAACTATCATGAGGAAGGTTGAATCAGTCCCCTCTTGTGCATGATATTCAAAGGCGGTCCAGGCCTCCATGCCTTTCAACGCTTGTCAAATATTGCTGGAAACAACGTGGGTTCCTGTGTTTGGGGGTGCTCGAACACCTCCCCCGTCATTAGGAGCGTAAAAACTTCCCCGCTTTTTCTACAAGCATAACGTAAGTGGACAATGCTTTCTTTATTCTCCTTTGGTCGTTGCGTCGAGGCTCATAATAGAACTCCTGCATAAATACCAGCACTGCCACTGACATTGTGATCCACAGCCATTTTTTATCACGATGTATTTCCCTTAGTGAATCAACGAAGTTCGTATAACGCATCAGCCTGAGCAGGATCTGCCGGATCTCCTTCACACACAATTCCAATTTTGTGGTGATCCATTTGCTGAATTTGACCAGGACTTGTCCACGGTCCTGCTCGAAATTTATGCGGATATGACTCAACATGACCATCAACAAAGACAACATTTGCCCGATCACCACCATGTCGAAAATGGATGGATGGGTCGGAGGCACTCGGCTTGAGAAGTCCACCAAGGTTCTCACGAAGTTTGTATGGGGAGAGAAAATACACAATCGCACTTTCCGCAAATGCTATCGTGCGTTTGGTTTCAAGAACTCTGGCGATGGAATACCGAAGATTCCTTTCTTTTAGAGAAACTCCTGGCCATGATGACCAATCCCATTGCGTCCCTGGACCTAATGCTAAGTTATAGTCAAATCCCGTTGACATCTTGCCGAATCGAAGTTGCTCGACTGCAGATGGCCCAAAATTTGGGCACTGATATGCTTGGACATTGCCCTCCATATAAGGGGTTAGCGTTCCGTTTTCAAAGCTCAGCCTATCGCTTAAATCTGACTGGTTTTCATCCACCTCCCCAAACCAATAGCGACTCTTGCCAAGATAGGGATTATTCGAGGGGTTCGAAAGCGTATCAGCGATTCGGGTATCATCATCAACCTTGAAGGGTGGCAACATGTCATTGTTGGCACTTACGTAGCTATTCAAAGCGATTCCCAGTTGCCTCAGGTTACTCGCACAATTGGTACTCCGTGCAGATTCTCTCACATATTGAACAGCAGGTAATAATAAACCAATGAGTACTCCAATGATTGCTATGACCACAAGAAGTTCAACCAGTGTGAATGCTTGTTTTTGTGTATGTAATAGAGCCTTTTTCGCAAGAGATCGTGTTGGGGGAACTTGTATTTTCATGTATACCTTTCCACAGTGATGCCACTCATTCTCCGTTCGTTTTGAAGCAGATAAATATGGGCTTTGACTCGAAGATTCAAACTTGAATCAACGTTTGCGTCGACATACCAACAACTTGAACGTACAAGTCGTGCCCACAATACCGCCCTCGCAACATTGTGTGCTCCTCTTCAACGCTGGCAGGTTTTCTGACTTATGGGAACAACCAGTTACACCTTCTCAGAGGCCCAAAGCAGTGACGTACATCACGAGAGGAGCTTCCAATGGTCTTTTGCTACTGATCTGCCTTCAAAGACGCCTAAACGACTCAAAAGCACCCAAATACAGTGGCGGGGCCGTCCCGGATTCACACCGGGGTTCCCTGTTACCGAACCAAGCAAGACGCTGTGTGAACGGCCACCAGAGTTAAATGACAGACTGTATCGGTCGTAGGATTTATGTCAAGGAGCATACCGTTGCCCCGCACAATCGTTAAATCTTAACGAAGGGATTCATTACGTGGAAAACTTTGACGAATAGAGCGACATATTGCATGAAGATATAACAGTCGTAGCACCTCATTCCTCAATGTTTCTAACGATGTTACATGTGACATTTTTTCCCTACTCGTTACCACAATCCACTTGCAAAAAAATGATGCGGACGTACTCAAGCCGGTTTCACTAGTTCGCCGATAGCCCACATATCCCCCGGGGCATCACTGTGCCCGTCGGGCAACCAGGGGGCGGCAGTAACCTGCAATCGTTCGAGTCACGGATTGGCTCGACAGGCCTGCCGTGAACAGTTCGTGGATCATAACCTCGGGATGACACGCGTCACAAAATATAAGACGAACGATTCTCGCGTGATCCGCAACCAATAGGAGAATTGGCTCGATGAAGCGAATGATGTTCCTCGGTGCACTCGTTCTTGGTGTAACCGTTTGTAGCCAGTCGTATGGGTTTGAGCTTCTGAATAAGATGCTTGGCCATCATCACGGCTGCTGTGATTCTTGTTGTGATTCTTGTTGTGAGCCTGATTGCAGCGCAGGCTGTGAGCCAGGTTGTGGTTTGGGAGATGGATGCTGTGAGCCAGCTTGCGGTTGTGAGCCAGCTTGCGGAGCAGCAGCTTGCTGCGACAGTTGCTGCGACAGTTGCTGTGGCGGTGGATGCTGTGGCAAACGTTGTGATCTGTTCGGCGGGCTGAAAGGCTTGTTTGAGCGTTGCAAGAGCCGCCATCATGGTTGCTGCGACAGCTGCTGCGACAGCTGCTGCGAGCCTGATTGCAGTGCTGGTTGTGAGCCAGCTTGTGGTTGTGAGCCAGCTTGCGGTTGTGAGCCAGCTTGCGGTTGTGAGCCAGCTTGCGGTTGTGAGCCAGCTTGCGGTTGTGAGCCAGCTTGCGGAGCTTCAGCTTGCTGCGATAGCTGCTGCGACAGTTGCTGTGGTGGTGGATGCTGCAAGAAGCGTTGCACTCCAATTTTGGATATGCTTCGTGCGATTCATCAGGCAAAGAAGAATTGCCGTCGATCATGCTGCGACAGCTGCTGCGACAGCTGCTGCGAGCCTGATTGCAGTGCTGGTTGTGAGCCAGCTTGTGGTTGTGAGCCAGCTTGCGGTTGTGAGCCAGCTTGCGGTTGTGAGCCAGCTTGTGGTGCAGTAATTGAAGCTGCTCCTGCTGCTCCAACTCCAGACGCCTCTGCTGCTGCAAAGGCTTCCACAAAG
>JBDOMS010000025.1:0-5940 GCA_039831735.1 Pirellulales bacterium | reverse complement strand
CAACAGTTGGTGGACCTTTGGCTGTGGTACAGACGGGTGATCGCATTGCACTGGATGTGGAGTCGAGAACGATCGATCTTCTCGTTGATACTGAAGAAGTTAAGCGACGGTTAAGTGAATGGTCGGAACCCGCGCCTAAATACTCTCGTGGATATGGGCAGATATTTCTCGAGCACACATCACAGGCAAATCAAGGATGTGATTTTCGATTTCTTGAGCGAGGGGATCCCACACCGGAACCTGATATTTTTTGATGTGAAAGCTCACGAGTACAAGGTGCCTCAATTATGACCCTCGTTTCTTCATTGCCGAGTCAACTGGATCAATCTGTTATTGCTGTCCCACCCCTTGCGCGTGATGTACACGGTGCTATTGACCAAAGAGAAAATGAAAAGATCGTCAGGTTTATAGAGGCTGGTGGAATTTCACTCTTGTTGTATGGTGGAAACGCAAATATATATCACCTTCCGATGAAGGAGTACGAACCACTTCTCGGTATGCTCACCGAGATACAAAATGGCTCAACACGTATCATTCCATCTGCAGGCCCGACCTTCGGCCTCTTGATGGACCATGCGACCATCTTGCGACAGTTTTCATTTCCGACTGTTATGGTTCTTCCTCAGCACGGAGTGACCACGAGCGCCGGGGTGGCTACTGGCATACGTCGCTTTGTAGAAATGAGTGCTGTTTCTGTCATGCTCTACATCAAGCAGGATGACTATATTGATCCAGGCGATGTAGCAAAGCTCACCCGAGATGGGCTGCTCAGCGCGATTAAGTATGCGACCGTTCGTGATGATCCTGAGTCAGATTCCTATTTACGTCAGGTGGTTGATTTGGTCGATCCGTCACTTATTGTAAGTGGAATTGGCGAACAACCAGCTATCATTCATATGAGGGAGTTCGGGCTGGCAGGATTTACAACAGGTTGTGGGTGTCTGGCTCCAAGATTGTCGCAAGCATTGTTGCAGGCAATTCGACGCAATGAATGGGATCAGGCAGAACGTATCCAACAGATTTTTATGCCTCTCGAAGCCCTCCGTAATACACTGAGCCCCATTCGGGTTTTACATGAGGCTGTTCAATCAGTTGGCATTGCCACGACAGGCCCACTACTGCCGCTCCTCAATAATATTGAGGAGTGTCACACGGAAGAGATCGCAGAGGCATCTCGTGATCTTGTTGGAAGATCCGTCTAGAGTTTTTTCACCTACAAAACTAGACATTGGTGAGATCTTCAGCCAAGGTATCCCAAAGAGCAATACGAGAATTTATTGCTTGTCTTGCAGCTTTGGATGCCTCATCCCATTTCTCAGCACTCTGGCCACACAGTCGAGAAACAATTCGCCGGCACATTGGACCATGGTGTTCGTCGTCATGGGTGATGTGGCGATCCAGATAATATCGAAATAGTTGCCAGCGAGAAGGATCATGTGATGCAAGATGTTTGACAAGTTGGCGAAACATATCCGGAATCACATCTTCACGTCCGTAAGCAAAAGCAGCAGCAACCTGATGTGCTGACCCGGATTGAATAATAGAGAAAGATGTCTCCATGAAGGAGCGTGCAGCAGGCGGAATATCTGGTTGACTGAGGGCATGGGCAATGGAGTTACCAGAAGAGCAACGTGCAAGCATTGAGAAAATAGGCCGAGTGTCAGCACCAGCTGCGTCCATGCTGTCAATGTACAGTTCAAGGTGGGATGCATAAGAACCATCGGGGAGGACGTCTGACTCTTCGTCCAGAACGATTTCATTAACGAGCCGACGTGCTTCCTTGTCATAAGTCGGAGTCCAAGGCACTGAAACACATGTTAGATGCTGTTGCATCGCCTTGAGCAAACTCTGGAAGTCCCATACGGCCCAAATGTGAGACTCCATAAAGCGACGGAGACGATCCGGAGAATTCACGAGACTATAAATACGGTGATTGATTAAGCGTCTTTTGCAGTCATCGAGAATGAGGGTACAAGAAGTTTTTCTGACAGTGGTTGCACTTGAATCGGTTGCAAGGGTTGACATAAAGCTAAAGGTTTTTTCGAGAATCGGTTTACCACGGCTAGCATTATTCTAGTGGGGTATCGTCGCGAGGGTAGTACGTCATCTAAAACGAGTACAAAGGTGTTGTGTATCCATATGAAGCAGGAGGCAGCATAGCCTACTGAGCAGCATCGCATCCCCACAGCCTGGCAAGCACCTGACATGCGTAGGGATCATGGGCTTCAAGTTCATTCCTGCAATATGGGAAGAAGTCATTTCTCGAGAAGAAGGCTTCTGTCGTTTCTGCAAAATATTCCTGAGGGTTTGTGAGAGCATATGCTCTACCGAATCGTTTTCTTCCCTCTGAATCCTGTCGCTCAACACGCTCATAGTTGCCGGTTGCTTTGGCACGTTCAAAGGCAATGCGAACATCTTCGTTTTTATGTCCATTCGGAAGCACCCGGTCATGGTAGGCATGTGCCAACTCGTGAAGAGCAAAGTTTGGCATGCGCCTTGTTTCTGCTTCGAATATTGGGATGTTGCTAAATTCAATTGCCTTTTCCATAGACGGATCTCGTCCATGTGTTCGAAGCCATTGTGCTCCTGGATGGTACTCCGCTCTGGGGCGAGTGCCTGGGTACACCGGAGAAAAATAGAGTGGTACCTTCTGTAGTTCCTGCACGGCATGTGTTGGCACGGCGTGAATGATCTCTTTGAGTTGTTGGTGGAGAAGGTCAATGGCCTTCTCTGTTGCCTTAGGGTCTGACTCAAGCAGTCTTGGGTGGATGAACACCGTCCAGCCCGCGACACGCCTTTTCTTTCGAACGGCAAATGCTGGCTTGTCTGCAGTGATTGATCCGACTGCAGCACCACTTTCAGTGTTGGAGTCTTCGATAAGACTTACAAACTGATAGTGATATTGAGGTGCAGTTTGATCTCTGGTACGTCCAGCCTGAAAACATTGAATGAATGGAGTTTGGATAATGAATGTATTCCTCGGCTTGAGGAGCGTTTGGAATGTGTTGTGCCTGTATGGTGAACGTAAGAGTATTTCAGTGGTGTACAGATGAGTTTCGCAAAAAGAAATCGTTGGTGGTAGGGATCGCTGGTAGGCATGACCGTACTCTTCTGCGTTAGCAACGCAGTGTACTAATCCTACGCAACACCATTGGATGATGATCCAGGATGAAACGACATGCGTGTGGACAGGTATCATAGGTGCTCTTCCTTGTTGGAACGCTAATGCTCACTCATGCGTATGTGAGTGTATCGTTTACTGACTTCCCTGAATATTCATTGGTACGGTAAATACGCGATCACGAGCAGTAATAAAGAGCGTGCGCCTGTCGGCACCCCCAAAGGTCAGATTAGACGGCTGGATCGGCAGAGGTATTTCCCCAATTTTTTTTCCACTCGGTGTGAAAATATAGATCGCAGTATCCTTGGGTGTGACGTAGAGGTTACCTAACGCATCCACCGCAAAACCATCTGAACCAGTTTCTGCAAAGACTACTCGTTTGCCCAAGCGTCCGGGGCCAAGTACCGGATAGGCAAATGTCGTGTCTGCATCGCGATCTGCAACATACAACGTTTTATAGTCTGGAGAGAATGCAATTCCGTTTGGGCGTTGCAGGCCATCAGCAACTTTTCTGACAGTCCTTGCATCTGGTGATAGCCAATAGACTGCCTCTTCATCTAACTCACGTTCATCTGGCTTGCGACCGTACGCAGGATCTGTAAACCACATGCCATCGTCTTGGTCAAGTGTCACATCATTCGGAGCATTGAACTTTTTGCCGTCGATCGAACCGATGAGCGATGTGATGACCTTTGTTCTTGGGTCAATGGAGACAAGTTGTCGCCCTTGGCCCATTTGACATCCTATGATGATACCATCGGAACGAATGATCAGCCCATTGATACGATCCGTCTTTTCTTTCCATAATTCTATGTCACCAGTGTTTGCTCGCCACATATAGATTCGTTCCTGTGGGATGTCTGTGAACAATACATTGCCGTCAGCATCAGCTGTAGGCCCCTCGGTAAATGTGAATCCCTCCCCTGCCTGCACGGCTTTGCTGCTTTCCCTGATAAGATCATGAAGCGAAGACGATGTATCGATGCTTTGTCTCTGAGCTCGGACATTGCATGTCATAACGAGTGACACAAGAACGAATAGTGTAGGGGTCATTTGACGATAGGCTGGAGACGTCATTTTTTCATCCTATGACTTGTCATGTATAAGGAGGAGAGTAGATGTATGATGTGCGCGGTTTTCATGAGGCTATTCAGCATTCGTACCTGAGGAATTCATGGCAAATGTTGCGCAGACAGTATTCTATACGATTTGAGTACACTCATAGCATGGAGGGACAAAAGTAGATCAGAATTTCTCACTTGCTGATACAACGGGTGTGTCGGACTGAAAGCTATAATCAACAGAGACGTGCCCTACCCTCCTGAGTATTGGCCAGCAACTTGGAGACGTACCGGTCGGTCGTTAGGGTCTGAGACCTTCAAACTGACCCAACGGAGCTTTCTATGCATCGCAGTGTTGTCCTATCATTAGCGTTGAGAAAGTTGGTCTGCAATCGAGGTCGGCCAGTCTTTCGCTTTATCCGAAACATTACGCACGTGTCGCGGCTGGTTCTGTCGAGTATGTGGTTGCCGACAGTGATTTAGGTGTTGGCAGTCGCTACGGGGCGTCCCTCCTCTTCTTTATCTCTCAAAATCAGGTCCGTGCCCTGTATGAAGTGGGTGCTTCGATGTTGCTGGCCAGCGACGCAGTACAAGCATGTCACTGAGAAACTGAAATGAGAAAAACGATGGATATAGCTCGTGGCGAGGAAGACCTTGGTGACAAGAACACATTGGGACAACAAAATGTTGATTCGGTGTTTTCAAATCGAGTCGGCCTGAGGCAGGTGCAAGGCCAGCAGCGCACCCCACTTTTGTGTGCGGAAGGATCGTTCCTGAGTCAAGAAAAAAAGTTTTATGGAGAGAAGAGTATCCTGCAGTACATTAATCAGCACAGCAATCGTTTCCACAACGCTGTCCAGCGAGTCATTTTTACTATATGTCCAACGACTGTCACCTTTTTGAGCAACTTAGATCATTACCAGAACTTCTCGACGCTGTCGCTCGTTGTTCACCTGATGAACGAAGGAGCCAGAAGAACCTTCGTTCACGATTTCCAGACGCACTTGTTGTCGCAGCGATTCAACTCCAGGAAGCCCGTGAGCGGGCACGAGAGCGGTTTCCCGATACGCACAGACTTTGGTTTAATCGAATTGGCCTCGAGCAAGCCACGGCGTGGCAGGTTGCCAAGCATAAAGCAGTTCGTTTTTTAGGTTGTGCAACTGTTTCCGATTTATGCTGTGGAATTGGGAGTGATGCTTCTGCACTCTCACGACATGTTGAGGTGCGTGCATTTGATCATTCGGCATTGATGCTGTGCTGTACACGGTGGAACGCACATGTCCTTGGTTCGTCTCAGAATATTTGCACGCAAGAGGCAGATGTGACAACACAATCCTGGAAGCACTTATTTGTCCATGCTGACCCAGATCGCCGAGGTGGCCGCGAGCGACCTGCTCGACGCCTTGAAGACTATCAGCCCGGGTATGACTGGATGAAACAGGTTATCACGACCGCGCGTGGCGGGGCCCTCAAGGTTGGCCCGGCAAGTAACTTTGGTGGCAAGTTTCCTGGCTGTGAAATTGAATTGATTAGTCTTGCCGGAGAATGTCGTGAGGCCACCATCTGGTTTGGTGAACTCGCGACAAAACATCGTGCACGCGCCACAAATATCTCCACGGGCGAAACATTCTCAGCAGATCCAATAAAAGAGTGTGTGTCGCTCAGAACTTCAACGGATCGGTATCTCTGTGATCCAGACTCCTCAGTGGTGCGCAGTGGTTTAGTCAATGCTTTGGCTATGCAGCATGACATGAAGCG
>JBDOMS010000548.1:0-5994 GCA_039831735.1 Pirellulales bacterium | reverse complement strand
AGGGAACTGGAAGCTTTTTTTAGATCATCATTTTGCGGTCTCTCAAGAAATCAATCCACAAGAACTGTACGAACTCAATCATGATCAGCAAGAAGTGAAAAATCTTCTCAACGATCAGCATCAAAATGTTACGAAGTACCTCATAGAACAAGCAAAACGTTCCGCTGGTGATAATGGGTCAACCCGACAATTAGAACAGTGATGGAAGCGGAACATACTTGTCGTCAATGCACCGTATTGGGGTGCTGAGCAAAGCCGCACTGTCCGTGAAATAACCGTGTAGAGGGAGAGTTGCTCATGTGGTGAAGTAGTGTTAGCCATTGGCGAGACGAAGTTGCATCTATGCCAAGAGCTCACCACTTTTTTTCAATCGCAAAAAAGAAAAACGAGAGCAGTTTTTTTTATGACAACTGCATGTCAGCAAGTAGGTTTTCGCAGCCTACGAAATCAGGGTTGTAGCAAGCCAAGCGTTTCGCCATGGTTCTGACGGCCTCTGGATTCGAGTCTACTAAGAGAAACCGACGTCCGTTCAATGCAGCAGCGTCTCCAGTTGTGCCGCTTCCCGCAAATACATCTACGACAAGATCTCCCGGCTTGCTGTGCACTTTTATAATCCGCTCAAGGACGCCGAGTGGCTTCTGGGTAGGGTAGCCGTTTTTTTCTTTTCCGTTTGGGCTTACGATCGTGTGCCACCAAACGTCAGTTGGTGTTTTCCCTCGCTTTGCCTTTTCTGGACCAACCAGACCCGGTGCCATGTAGGGTATGCGATCCATTGCATCAAAATCAAAGGTGTACTGCTGAGGGTTTTTTGCATACCAAAGAATATTGTCATGCTTTGTAGACCACTTCTTCTTAGAACGAGCACCGTAGTCATATGCCCATATGATTTCATTCATAAAAGATTCACGTCCAAACAAGTGGTCAAGTGCAACTTTGCAGTAGTGGACCTCTCGATAATCGATATGAAGAAAAAGGCTCCCATCATCTGCGAGTATTCGCTTTAGTTCCTGAAGTCGAGGCAACAGGAATGAGTGAAAGTCGTCAAAGCTGTCCGCATAGCCAGAGACACCAAGATCAATAGTTCGGTATCGATTTCCCTTGAAGCCCGTTCGATCACCGTGTTCATCGTCTCTGATGGTCTGGATTCGTTGTCTTTCCTGACGTTTCCCAGTATTGAAGGGTGGATCTATGTAGACAAGATTGGCCGATCCGTCTGGAATACGACTTAAGGTCTCTAGATTGTCACCGAAGACAATTTTGTTTTTTGATGTCATTGGTCTTATTTCGGTGTTGTGTAATTCAGAAATTTAGCTGAGTCGGGATCGTCAGAAAGAAAAGCTTTATTTCATCGTGATAGAGTCAGTGGTGTTGCACGTGTTCTCGATAGAATTGGTGTTTGTTGGTTCAAGGATATGTGTTTTCAGGAGACGATCATGATACGTCATTTGCAAAGGCAAGATTTATTTCAGGCAATAGGCCATTTGCACCCTCTATTGTTTCAGATCAACGAGTCTGAAACAATTCTGTGCTTTCCACCATCTTATCGATAAGAGATTTTGCATGCTGATAACGTTCCTTACCCGTGCCCTCTGGTGTGTCGCCGGTGCTCTTGCGTGTTTCTCCGTGCATGCTGATGAAAAGAAAGCTGTGAACGACATTCAGATGCCACCTGGCTTTCGGGCTACCCTGTTTGGTGCGCCACCGGATGTAAATTATCCGGTGTGTCTCACGGCGGCTGCAACGGGAGAAGTCTTCATCGGTGTTGATGAACAGGGCTCACTCGGAAAGGAACCAGGCCGCGGGAAAGTACTGCGGTGTGTCGATACAGATGGTGACGGCACAGCGGATCAGATCAATGAATTTGCAAAAATGGATCACCCGCGTGGACTCATCTATGACAATGGAAGCCTGTGGGTTCTGCATCCTCCTTTTCTGTCTGTATTTCACGATACAGATGGCGATGGCACAGCTGATACGAGTGAAGTACTGATCGAAGGAATTAGTACTGACCAGGTCAACAAGCGGGGCGCAGATCACACGACAAATGGCATCCGGATGGGCATTGACGGTTGGATCTATATTGCGGTCGGCGATTTCGGATTTGTGGAAGCGGTCACCAAAGAGGGTTCTCAACCGGGTCGGCGAGGAGGTGGCATCGTCCGTATCCGCCCTGATGGAACAGAAATGGAGATGTACTCATGGGGTCAGCGAAATATTCTTGACGTGTCTATCGATCCCTTCATGAATATCTACACGCGTGATAATACGAATGATGGTGGGGGCTGGGACGTTCGTGTTTCTCATATCCTTCAGACTGCAGATTACGGATATCCGTCTCTCTACAAGCATTTTACAAACGAAACGATGCCACCTCTGGCTGACTACGGCGGGGGATCGGGCTGCGGTTCCATGTACTTTTATGATGAACGCTGGCCGGCAGGGTTTCAGAATCTGCTCCTGACCTGCGATTGGGGCACGAATCGTGTGTACAGTCACTGTCTTCCACGGAACGGAGCAACCTTTGATCCGCAGCAGGATACATTTCTGAAGTTGCCCCGGCCCACCGACATCGACGTTGACGCCAGCGGACGAATGTTTGTCAGTAGCTGGAAAAATGGCAAATTCAATTATGACGGGCCGAATATTGGTTTTGTGGCAATGATTATGCCCATCGATTTTGTTCCACAACCTGTCCCGCCGGCCAGTCAATTACAAATGGATCAACTCCTGGAGCTCTTGCGTAGTCCCTCCGCAGCAGCGCAGCTTCACGGTCAGCGAGAGATTCTTCGACGAGGCGAAGGAGCTGAACAACTGGCTGTTCTCGCAGCTGCAGTGGATGAGCCTCTCCACGTTCGAGTGGCTGCTGTTTATACACTCACGCAACTTAAAGGGACTGATGCTCGAGCTGATCTGATCAGCCTATCGGAAGACGATGATCTTCGGGAACACTGTCTCCGCGCGATGGCCGACCGAAGAGACTTTCTTGAGGGGATGCAAACCAGACCGTTTCTCGATGGGCTCACGGATGAGGACCTGCGGGTTCAGGCGGTTTCACTCGTTGCGATTGGCCGCATCATGAAGCAGGCTATCAACAACGATGCCATCAATCAGTCTGCCGAGAGAAAAATCGCAATCGCTAAGGAGCGGGATTCCGTCGCCAATGCCATTCTTCCGCTGACTGTTCGCCAGCAGGACCCACCTCCCTTTGACGGTGATAGTTGGCGACAGGCTGACCCGGGACGTGTTCTTCCACATCTTGCTGTGAAGGCCCTTGTTGGGATGCAGGCAACGGATAGTTGCCTCCAGTCTCTGGACGGTCCTTACCGATCAGGCGCCTTGTGGGCATTAAGGTCCCTACACCATAGTAATACTGTTAACGGACTCTTTCGTGCGCTCAGTACGAGTCGGGATGAAGCGCTACGGCAAGAAATCTGGACCACGTTGATCAGGCTCTATCATCGAGAGGGCGACTACAAAGGAGGTTGGTGGGGCACTCGGCCAGACACTACAGGCCCATATTACGATCGAAGCCAGTGGAAAGAATCTGAACGCATTGCGGAAGCCATCAGTGTTGCGCTCGCAGAGGCCGATCAGAGTCTGTCCTCTCATATTCATGGGCAACTCAAACGGCATGTCGTAAAACTCGATGGAATCTCGACGGAATCTGTGGTCATTGCAGAACCGGACGTCGCTATTCAACTTCCAAAAATCGACCCAAATAATCCCAAGCAACTGGCCAATATCCCATACCGCAGTGTGCTCAACGAGGTCATGAAGATGGATGGCGATGCCATGACCGGTCTACAGGTGTTTAATGCGCAAATGTGTTCGAGTTGCCACACATTTGCGAATGGGCAGCAGCCGAAAGGGCCGCATCTTGTTGATATAGGAAAACGGTACAAAAAGTCTGAACTGATCGAATCCATTGTCGAACCGAGTGCTAAGATTGCTCAGGGCTTCGATACGTGGTCCTTTGTTCTTGAAAGTGGTCAAGTGCACACCGGCTTTGTTGTGCTTGAAAGTGCAGAAACTGTCACGATACGTCAAACGGATGGCTCATGTAAGGAATTTCCTCAGGACGGCATCGAAGAACGTGTCAAACAGCCTTTATCGATGATGCCGAAGGGAATTGTTGGCAACCTGACTACTCAGCAACTTGCCGACCTGATTGCGTTCCTACAGCAACTTCATTAGTCAGTTTATCCCTGGCATGCTTCCAGTTTCGCCAGGCATAGCAGAGAGTCAGTGTGCAAGGAGTACCTCAGTCATACACTACCTTTTTGCCACGCTGTCATTGTCGCTGGCCCGTGCCGTTCTCAAGGCGGCGAGCATAGACTGCACACGGTCTGGTTCACGTGCAGCGAGATCGGTTGTTTCCGACGGGTCGTTTCGGATGTTGTAAAGTTCCGGCTTCAATTCTTCTCTCACAACCAGTTTCCAATGTCCTAGCCGCAACGACATTGCTTTCCAGCGTGGGGCGGGAGTGTAGATGGGGCGTTCAGGTAGGGGTGTTCCATCAAGTAACAATGCAGTCAGATCGAGGCCATCCCACTTGAGATCATGCTTAGGTGTGTAACCGGCTAAATGGCAAAACGTTGGCATCCAGTCGACAATCGAAACGGCCGTTGTTTCCTTGCGTGCCCTGATATAACCTGGCCACGAAACCAGCGTCGGCACGCGTGTACCACCTTCGTAGACGGTTCCTTTGCCACTGCGTAATGGGTCATTGCTGGCAGTAAGGTTTCCCTTTGGTGAATCATCGAAGGGGTAGGGTTGCGTAGTATTTGTTACCTGGCTGCCACCGTTGTCGCTGGTGAAGACGACAATTGTGTTGTTGCGAAACCCTTTTTCATCGAGGGCCGCAAGTATCTGGCCAACACCGTCATCTAAATGCATGACACAGGCCGCATAGTGGCGTGCGATATCTGTGGTAATTGAGGCTGGGACTTTCTCGACCCATGCGACTGGTTCATTGATCGGCAGATGCACCGCAGTGTATGGGACATAGAGAAAGAAAGACTCTTCGTTGCTCCGACGGCTAATCCATTTCACTGCTTCTGCCGTAAGCAGATCGGTAACGTGACCTGCCTCTTCCAACAACTTTTCGTTGCGATGCCAAGTGATCGAAAATGGACCCTTTTTGTAGCGATGACTCTTCGAGGTCACGCCACCGGCGAGGGAACCGTAGCTGTGATCAAATCCGTAGTGATTCGGGCCCCACTCCGGCTTCGATCCAAGATGCCATTTGCCAACGAGGCAGGTTTGATAGCCTTGTGTGCCAAGCGCCTGTGCCAATGTGCATGTGTTCGGTGGTAAGGCACGAGTATTAGTCGGTGAGGTGATTCCAAAGCGACTCCAGGTTCGACCGGTAAGGAATCCTGCCCTCGTCGGGCTGCAGACGGGAGCCACATAGTGCTGAGTGAACTCCAAGCCTTCTCTCGCCAGCCTGTCGATATTTGGAGTGGGTGCACTTCCTGCGTGAAATCCCACATCCGCCCATCCAAGATCATCGGCAATGATGAAGACCACATTCGGTTTGGATAATGCCGGCAACTCCTGATAGAGGATGCTCTGTATGCCGATCACTAAAATAAATAGGTGTTTCATATTCCTGCCACATATGTGTTTGCTTTTTTGGTCCTCGCTGGGTTCTTCTCCCTAGCTTTTCGTTTTTTATTGTCCTGCGATTGCCTGTAGTCAGGCCATCCCGTCGAGTTGAAACGAAGGGAACGCGACAAGCCGCGGAACGTATAAGTTATTGCTCCTATCCTACAGAAAAAGGAAAACTTGTGATCCTTTCACTTGCGATCCCTTCAATCGGCCTTACCTGGTGGAGGTGGCAGGGCTTCAGAGAGTTCTTTCTTGCTCTTTGTAAACCAGATTCTTCTCAGGAGATGTTAGAGTAATGCCGTTTTCTAAATCAATTTGTTCTGGGTGAATGTTTTTCGTTCTGATTTGAGATAAGAATTACTGCCCGGATGAGCCTATAAAACA
>JBDOMS010000395.1:0-6001 GCA_039831735.1 Pirellulales bacterium | reverse complement strand
CGAGGCCTCAAAAAGGCTAACCACGGCGCCCGTCCTGCTAACAGTAAAGCACGAAAAGCAAAGCGGAAGCACATCAAAACGTAGGCTATTTTATCATCACAACATAGCTGCCCTCAGAGAGTGTTTGTCGTGGCACCACGTGATTTCATTATCCATCCAAGTGAATATGACCTTTCGAATGTCATTGCCGACATCGAAGAAATTCGTCGCTGGAATAAGCAACGGTTTGAGATGGAACAACTGACAGCGATCGTGCATGAAGATAACTCTCGTGATCTGTGTGTTGGATACAAAGATGTCACTCCAGATGAGTTCTGGGTGAGAGGACATTTTCCAGTGATGCCTGTGATGCCGGGGGTGATGATCTGCGAAGCGGCAGCTCAGTTGTCCAGTTACTACACCCAAAAACGCAACCTTCTTGAAGCAAGTGTGATCGGTTTCGGCGGGATGGAAGATGTCCGTTTTCGCGAGCCAGTCGTTCCAGGTGACCGTCTTGTGATCGCTGTGGAACGAGTTCGAGTTCGTCCAAAAGCAATGATTATATGTCGTTTTCAGGGAATTGTTCGAAACAACATTGTCGTGGATGGTGTGATTAAGGGAGTACCTCTTCCCGTAGATTATCTTCGTGAAACTGCGAAGGCAGAGTAACGTCTTGCTGTCTCTTCATCCCAATTCTTTCCTATAGCGTTATGCCTCGCCGTGCTCCCAAAAAGCCTGCTCCGGGTGTTGATCTTTCTTCACATTTTTCAATGCTTGGCGATTTGCCAGAATGCTTCGATCCCACGTCTCTTTTCTTGAACGACCATCCGGTAGAACTTGAAGTTGGAAGTGGAAAAGGTTTATTTCTTGTTTCTTCCTCTTCAGTTCACGAAGATACGAATTTTCTAGGAATAGAAATTGCGGCAGGCTATGCTCGCATGGCTGCTGGCCGATTAGCGGTTGCTGAAATATCAAATGCCCATATTATCCACGGAGATGCACAACGACTCGTTCAGACCATGCTACCGGACAACTGTCTTCATGCCATTCACGTCTATTTCCCAGATCCGTGGTGGAAAGCCCGGCACCGAAAACGCAGGGTTTTATGCAGGCCATTTCTTGAACATGCCGGCAGGGTGCTTATTCCTGATGGAAGGCTTCATGTTTGGACTGACGTTGAGGAGTATTACTCTGAAGCCATGTTGACTGCAATTCAAACTGGTCTTTTTAGTGCGCCCCAAAAAGAAACAGTATTGCCAGCAGAGCATGATCTCGATTACCGCACACATTTTGAACGCCGCACAAGACTTGCAGGCAAGCCCGTCTGGCGAGCAGTTCTGAGAAGGCGAACCGTAGAAATCTAAGTTCCTTGTTTCATTTCAGGAAATTGATTCGTACGTGCGACCAGTCTCTCCTTGAGATGCTTGCCCACGTGCAATATCATACAGTCGCTCTCCGGCCGAGGTGGGGTACTGACAGGTAATACATGCCTGACAGAGTTTTTCAGCACCAAACCCTATTGAACGAGCGATTGACTCCACCGGCAAATACCGTAAAGAGTCTGCACCGAGTTTTTCTGCCATTCTTGACTGAACAGCCTCTGTCAACTTCCCGTCATCAAGAAACGATGGCGCAAAAAGCTCATCAATGGTCGACATATCAATTCCATAAAAGCATGGGGCGATAATCGGTGGGCATGCAATCCGAACATGGATCTCTTTTGCCAACCCAAGAGATCTCATTCTTCCCAAAAGTACTTTCATTGTTGTCGAACGGACAATCGAATCTTCAACAAGAATGATGCGTTTTCCTTCCAACACTTCACGCAACGGAGTATATTTTGTCTCTGCTTTCTGTCGTCGACTGGAGGCTGCATCAATGAAAGTTCTCCCGGTATAGCGGTTTCGAATAAGCCCCTCTAAAGAAGGAATCGAAAGTCGGTATGCCATTGCATCAGCTGCTGCTTTACTTGTGTCAGGTACGGGTACAACAACTGTATCGGAGTCAATGGATATGGTTTCTAGCCGGGCAAGTTCCTCACCAAGTCGCTTGCGAGTGAGATAGACACTCTTTTCATCCATCGTGCTTGCCACATTAGCAAAATAAATCCATTCAAAGAAACAGTGTGCACGTCGAGGACTTTCCGCAAACCGCTCCACTCGAACTTGGCGACCATCGACAACCAAGGCCGTTCCTGGCTCAAGTGTTCGGATGGAGGTTGCTGGAAAACCAAGATTCAAGAGAGCAACACTCTCGCTAGCCGCAGCGACTAAACCACCAACCTGAGCATACTCCATCGGGCGAATACCCAAAGGATCCCGAGCAACTATCATCCTTCCGCATGCATCAAGAATAGCCAGGTTCCACGCACCATCAAAACGCTTTGAGATAGCCGAAAGCACGTCAATCGGATCAGGATCTGCTTCTCCTGAGAGTTCCCGACCAATCGCGTGCATGATGACTTCGGTGTCATTGTCTCTTGCGAGGTGGTTTTCGCCATTTTCCAGAATTTCCGCACGTAATTCCAGATAGTTGGACAGTTGTCCATTGAACCCGAAGGCAAACCACTTTCGTTTCTGAATATGAGGGCGTTCAAGTGGCTGCGCATAACCACGATCTTCTGCTCCACATGTTGCATAACGCACATGGCCAATCGCAGCCCGACCTGCATGTTGATCCATCAGACTCTCGTATTTTCCACGATGGCTCATGCGAAAGACTTCACTCACACTTCCGACATCCTTGAGGGTTGCAAGAAGGTGGCTTCGAGCAGGATTCCATACAGTCATTCCAGCCGATAATTGACCACGATTCTGGATATCGAGCAGCATTCTCGGAACCAGTCGAGAGACTTGCTCCGGCCCCTGTGACGGACAAAGATCACTCGGCTCACCATTTGTGAGGTGGTAGATAGCCGCCAAACCGCATTCGTGATGGAGATCGCTCACCGAATGTGCCCGGCCCTACGATGGTGAAAAAAACTAAATCCGACACATACTATATGCTACTTGGTACAAATTTCTCAACGCTTTAGCAGGGAATAACCGAAGGAAGCCTTTCGTCCGCGGTGAAACCCATTCTTTGGGCTTTTGGGAGGAAGCAAATTCGCTACGTGGGATTATGATGACGAGCAAACCCGATCCAAGCAGGAAAGCCATTACCTCCGAAACGACCTTGATCGTGGTCAAAATTGGCACTCGCGTGCTGACTCGTCCTGATGGTCTTCTTGATACAGTGCGTATCGAATCCCTCGGACGGCAAATAGATTCCCTATTGGCTTCAGGAAAGCAGGTTGTTCTCGTGAGTTCTGGTGCCGTTGGTGCTGGCATGGGCCGGCTAGGACTTCAAAAACGCCCAAAAGAACTAGCACATCTTCAGGCTATTGCTGCGGTTGGCCAAAGCAGTCTTATTGAGGCATATGAACGGGTTCTCCGAGCACAGGGACGACACGCTGCTCAAGTTTTACTTGTCGCAGATGATTTTAAGAATCGGTCTCGATACCTCAATATTCGCAATACCCTAAGAAGTCTTTTGAATTACAATGCAATTCCCATCATTAATGAAAATGATACTGTGAGTGTTGAGGAACTACGAACCAGTTTTGGTGACAATGATCATTTAGCTGCCCTTGTCACCACTCTCATTGGTGCATCACTCCTAGTGCTTCTATCGGATGTTGATGGTCTGTACTCAACTCATCCAGATGCTCAAAATGCCCAACTCATTCGAACCGTACGGACCATTGACGAATCGATTGAATCTTTCGCCCATGATCATTCCAGTCTTCTTTCTAAAGGAGGCATGGCGAGTAAGATTTCTGCGGCAAGAATCGTCACAGAGTCAGGTGGGCACTGCGTAATTGCAAGCGGTCATGATGACTCAGTGTTACCGGCAATTCTCCATGGTGAAAACAAAGGGACTTTCTTTTTTGGGCGAACAACTGCCTTGCCAGCAAGAAAAAGATGGCTTGGGTGGTCGGCTCAGGCAAGTGGCTCTGTCGAAGTGGATTCCGGAGCTTTTCACGCCGTCATGGATGCTGGCAGTAGTCTGCTTGCAGCAGGCATACAAGATGTGTCTGGTACATTTTCTGCCGGTGACCTTGTGGATCTGAAAGATGAAAAAGGTGATGTGTTTGCCCGTGGTTTAGTGAACTACTCATCGACAGATCTACAACGCATTCATGGACTAAAAACTGATCGGATCACTGAGGTTCTTGGATATTGCCATTACGACGAAGTGATACACCGAGATAACTTAGCCGTCATACGCCGTGACACAATTATGGACCCCTAACATCTCGATATGTTCCCTGAAATTTTTATTGTCCTTGCGCTGATTCTTGCAAACGGTTTCTTTTCAGGAGCCGAGATGGCGATCGTTGCGAGTCGTCGTGGACGCTTGCGGCAACTCGCAGAAGATGGTGATCGTTCTGCTCAATCAGCTCTTGAGTTGGCCTGTAATCCAGACCGATTTCTTCCAACAGTTCAGGTTGGCATTACCCTTGTTGGCACGTTAGCAGCTGCCTACGGTGGGGATCGGCTTGTGGAACCATTCGCTGCATGGCTCAATACAACAGCACCACCATTTATTGCAAATGCTTCCACACCAATCGCTTTGACTGTATTTGTGGCCCTGCTCTCCTTTTTTACGCTCCTTTTTGGGGAATTGGTTCCAAAGAGGCTGGCATTACGGAATGCTGAACGAGTATCACGAGTTGTTGCACCAACTATGCAACGGATATCTCAGATCACAAAACCTCTCGTATGGGGGCTTGGTCAAGCGACATCTGCAGTACTCTTTCTGCTCGGTGCAGGCAAACAAGAAGGGCCAACCGTATCAGTTGATGATATTGAGCACTTGCTGGAAACAGGGCGAGCAGAGGGAGTACTGGAACCGGTTGAACAGGCCGTTGCCATAGAGGCTCTGCGCCTTGGTGAGCGTACTGTTCGGGATATTATGAGACCACGGATTGATCTTGATGCACTCGATATTGAAACCCCCTCGAGTGAGATTATTGGTGCCATTGCAATGGCTGGCTATTCAAGGCTTCCGGTGTACGAAGGTTCCCTCGATCACATACTTGGGTATGTCTTCCTAAAGGATGTCCTCCGTCACACATGGATGGGGTGGCCTGTTGAACTTCGAAAGATTATGCATCGTGCACTTTTTGTTCCAGAAACTATGCCTCTTGACAGACTTCTCGGGTTATTTCAAAAGGAAAAAAACCAAATGGCGATTGTTCTTGATGAATATGGTGGAACAGAAGGCCTGGTAACTTTTGAGGACATTCTTGAAGAACTCGTCGGTGAAATACACGATGAGTACAGAACAGCCCGAGACACTGCTTTTGTTCAGCGAGAGGACGGATCATGGTTGGTTGATGGGGGGGCGAGCATAGAAGATCTCATTGATACAATCGGCATGAAAGTTGAGTCTGTTACTCGCGAGTATTCAACTGTTTCCGGTCTTGTATTATCACAACTAGAAAGAATTCCAAGTACGGGTGATGTTACACAGTGGCATGGCCTGATCATTGAGGTCGTCGACATGGATGGCCGCCGTATTGATAAGGTGCTTATTCGGAAGAGCTAGTATAAAATCTTTCTACAAAGGAGCCCTCACTCACAAGCTCAAATCAAGGAAAGACATACTTTCGATTTATCACGACCATGACCCCTTCTCGACTAATCCAGCATGTCTTTCAAGATGAAATCTTTTGGAAAAGGTTCATCGAGTTGTTCCAGCACCTTGCGATACCGATCAACTAGATCATTGATATCGTTTTGTGTCAGAAAATCCTCTCGTAGTTTTTGAGATGCATCGAGAACTTTTCGCCAGGCCTCAAACGACTCTTCGTATGACTTTTTCGCTGATTGCAGACGAGCATTCTCAAAATCTTGATCCGCCGCCCACGTAGCCTTGCGAGCCTTGAGCATGTCATCTGTGACCTCAGCCTCACACGTAGCCCGCCAAAAATCATAATTCACAATATCCCGGTATCGCTGGATAATCGTTGCCGTTT
>JBDOMS010000257.1:0-6018 GCA_039831735.1 Pirellulales bacterium | reverse complement strand
ACCGTAGAGGAGTATTGCTGCCAGTTTGTTGACCCAATCATTTGTTCAAACGTTACATTGCTGATGACAAAACACTGTCGTGGTGCAAGCCAGGATGCTACAGATTGTGTCAGGATAATCGCTGGATCTATTGGAGTTATGCGATCAATATCAGCTGGTTCTCGTACGTCTGTGAGTAAATAGCCTGCGGGGTGTGAATCATTTGCGGGTTTCCACTCCATGGAATGTGCATCGATTTGGGGTCCATAGTTCGCGAGTATTGGAGGAAGAAGCAAACTGGGGGACTGAATTGTCTTGTCAATAAGTCGAGCGAAACGTCCTCGAAAAAGTATTTCCGTGTGATGATCGTATCTAGCCTCAAATGGTTTTTCAGCGTCCCCGTGAAGGTTTTGAGCGTTTTGTGCGAAGTGATGTCGTACGGATGGAAGAACGATTTCTCTGCTTGTAGCCGCAAGAATACTTACAACGGCCACAAAAATAATAGCTGGCTGGGCAATTCGCCAACGGGTAACACCAGCAGCTAATAAAGCAGTTAATTCGTTGTGTCGTTCAAGCCATGAGAGCGCGAACATCGCACTTGCTAGTGCGATCACCGGACTTGTTGCATCAAAAAAAGAAATGAGACGGTAGCCATAGTAGGTAGCGAGTACTCGTGGCAGTCCCCCAGCATCCTCTGAGTAGTTGATAAACTCTTCAAGATTCGTGAATGCATCTACAACAAATGTCAAGCCTGCAAGGCTTATGAAGACAATGAAGAACGCATGGAATTGAGCGCGGGTGATGTAGCGGTCTATCAGCATGAACGCTTGACTCACCGAAGTAGGGAACGAGGATAGAACACGGCGTGAAAATAGAAATCTTTTGATTTGCCGTCAATCCGATTCGGGCAATTCCATGTCACTCATATTGAAGCTGCGTAGACTGTGCGGTCAATGGGCAAAAGAGGGGCTAGATTTCTTAGTACCACCGCAATGCGCTGTCTGTGGAAAAGAACTTTTTCCACAAAAATATAGTTGTTCAACCCCGCCATCCAACGTCACGGGCAGCGCATTAATTTGCCTTCAATGCCGTAAAGATATGATGATTGAGCAAAAACGATGTGTCGTGTGTGGGGAACGTACGTGTAAAATATCGCATGGTGTTGGTTGTATTCGTCGTCACGGCTGTCAGGGCTTGGCTGTTCTTGGATCGTATGGAAATGATCTCAGAGTCGCGGTCCTTCGTTGTAAGCGACGGGGTGGTAAGGAAGTAGCCGCAGCATTGGCATTAGCGCTGGCTGAAGAATACTCGGAGACTATTAGGCAATGGGGAATTCAGAGTATCATCCCGGTGCCAATGCATTGGTCTCGAAGATTCTTTCGTGGGATGAGTGCAGCAGATCAGATTGCGGAATCAATGGCTCGATACTTCGATCTTCCGTACCGATGTCCATTACGACGAGTGGTTGCGACTAAAATGCAGAAGGATTTGCCATTTAGAGATCGCAAACAAAATGTTAAGGATGTATTCAAGGTGCGACGAAAGGTAGCTGGACAAACCTTCCTTCTAGTTGATGATGTGTGTACCACTGGATCGACTCTCACTGCGTCGGCAGACTGCTTGATGGCAGCAGGGGCCCGGGCTGTTTATGCTGCTGTGATTGCAAAGGCTGATTTTTCTGATGAAAGGAGTCATTCTTAGCGTGTGTTCAGAACCACTTCGTATCGGAACGAGGTCAAGTTTGCTTGCTCAGACACAAACACGGTGGGTAGCAAATCAACTGGCTTCATTGGGGATACATGCAGAAATACAAGTTGTTGAAACAAAGGGGGATATTCAACGAGATATGCCTATCACCAAGATTGGTGGTGATGGTGTGTTTGTTCGAGAGTTGGAGCAAGCGCTACTGAATCATCGTATTGATATGGCGGTTCACAGCATGAAAGATCTTCCGACTACGGAGACCCCAGGCTTATGTATCCCGTGCGTGCCTCAACGGGCAACTCCCTTTGATGCATTTATTGGCCGTGTGAATCCAACACTTCAGGAGTTATCTCCGGGTGCTGTTGTTGGAACATCGAGTATTCGACGCGTTGTTCAGCTAAAAGGATTCCGAAAAGACCTTGAGATACGGCCCATCCGAGGAAATGTTGATACACGACTCAAAAAGCTTGACTCCGGAGAATACGACGGACTCATTCTGGCAGGTGCTGGGCTGGAACGCCTCAACCTTGCTGATCGAATTACACAACTTCTCAAGCCTCCATTCTTTGCTCCTGCTGTTGCGCAAGGTGCGTTGGCAGTTCAGATACGCGAAGACGATCCCATGGTGAGAGAACGTGTCCTTGCAATATCCCATCAAGCTACCTACGAGTCTGTTCTTGCCGAGCGGGCATGTCTCCAGACACTTGCCGGGGGCTGCCTTGCGCCCATTGCGGGATGGGGAAGGAAAGACTCAGACAACACCGTCAGTCTCGACGCATGGGTATTTGAGGATTGTGGTGAGAAGATAGTAAGTATCCATGCGTCCGGAATAGCTGAACTGAGTAATGAGTCGCCGCAGGATTTAGGAGAACGGATTGCGGTATCCCTTATCGATAAGGGTGCTGAAAGCATGCTGGAACGGATTCGGGAGCCACCGATTTCATAGCGTTCCAAAGCATTTTTTGCAAAAAGTAAGATGTATGATAGTTCTTAATCTCATATTGTGCTTTTTGCTGTGCTACATGAAAGTATTCCACAGTTCCACAAAAACTTTTTTTGTTTTTTAGAATCGCTACTATTAAGACTGTGTTGTTCAATATTCGTAGTGGTCTTAGGGCACGACCATCATGTCAATACGAGTCGTAGTTGCTGATAGCCACGAGGTAGTTCGTCGGGGTCTTGCAAGTCTGTTTGCAGGGTCAGATGTGGCCATCGTGGGTGAGGCTGCAAATTATGATGAATTATTGAGAAGCACTCGAAAGCACCAGCCAGACGTGCTTATTACTGATGTCCGTATGCCTGGTGGCAAGGATGCGTTAGTTGCATTCGAAAAAATTCATGCAGACATGCCTGATGTGCGTCTTGTTGTTTTTTCAGCTTTCGACAACCCAACCTATGTCGCAAGAGCGATTGCTGCTGGGGCTCATGATTATATCCTGAAAGAGGCAAATCGATCTGAAATTCTGGGTGCCATTATGGGAGCGGCTGCTGGTCGTGCACCAGTCCGTTCGGGAGAGTTGCGAAGAGTCGCATCCATTATGTCGAAAAGAACATCAACAAATGATCAGGAAAATCCCCTGACTCAACGTGAAAATCAGGTGTTGCGTCATATGGCTTTAGGGTTGTCCAACAAAGAGATTGCCCAGTCTCTTACGATAAGTGTGGAAACGGTGAAAGAACACGTCCAAAATATTTTACGGAAGCTTGCGGTCAGTGATCGAACGCAGGCCGCCGTTTGGGCAGTTCGGCGAGACCTTGTGTAGTTAGTTTGCCCTCGGATGAGCTTTTTCGAATGCCTCCAGGAGCCGTGATGTCGTGACATGCGTATAGATTTGTGTTGTGACGAGGCTTTTATGTCCAAGAAGTTCTTGAACACTTCGAATATCTGCTCCTGCATCAAGAAGATGAGTTGCAAAACTATGCCGGAGGGTGTGTGGACTTGCTTTTCCAGATAACCCAGCTGTAGTCAGATGCTTTTCAAGAAGCCGAGCAACACCACGTACCGAAAGACGGTTTCCAAATTTGTTCGTAAAAAGGGGCTGAATGACTGGTGAGCCTTGTGAGTCGCCAATTTTTGGTCGTGCGGAGAGCCAGTTTCGCAGAGCTGACTGAGCGTGAGATCCTACAATTCCAAGCCTTTCACGGCGACCTTTACCTTGAACGCGTATGGTTCCTCCACGAATATCGAGATCCGAGTCGTTGAGATTCACAAGTTCCTGAACTCGAACGCCAGCTGAGTACATAAGTTCCAAGATGGCACGGTCACGAAATCCAGCTGCATCTTTTGACCGAGGAGCAGCGAGGAGTTGGCCAATCTCATCACTTGTCAGAAACTTAGGAAGCTTCCGAGAGCGACGTGGACTTCGGAGTGGCTTTGCAGGATTTGTCTGCACCCAGCCTTCGCGATGGCCAAAAGCATAAAAACTTCTAATGCTTGCGATTTTTCTAGCCACAGTGCTCGATGTGTACCCCGCGGCATGAAGCCCCGCAGCGTATTTTCGCAGTATGACACTTGATACTTCTGCTGGAGATGAGCAGCCCGCAGACTCTAGAAAATCTTCCAGTTGAAGTAAATCTTCACGATAGCTCTTCACAGTCAGTGGTGAGGCACCGCGCTCTGCCGAGAGGTATCGTAAGAACCTACGAAGTGACGGTCCGAACGCTGGTGTGACTGCCACAATGACCTCATCGTAGAAGTGAGCGGCTAGTCAGCTTTTCGTTTAGCTCTCGAAATGAAGCCTGCACGCTGACTTCGCGGTGTATTGAGCCGAACTTTTTGACCAAGTACTGCTGCGTCATACCAAGAGAAACTAAGATCCGGATTCGCTGCATGACGGCCAAGGGTTTTTAGAGCTTCGGCTCTACTATCATCGTCATAAAGGAAGACGTATCGTTCGCCACCTTTGACGAGAGCAATGACATTGACGTCGCGTGAAGGCATGAAACTATTCCGGTACGAGCGCGTAACGGCCAACCCACATCGGCCGACAAAAAGAGGTATCGGCCTTCTTCCGGTCAAAACACAAACATTCCCAGATTGAATCCCCCAATTCCCTGTGATCCAGACAGGCGTCACGGTCATCTGAGAAATCTGCGTTAAAAAAGGCCGGAAAAGCCATTTAGCGCGATTGGTTCACGGGAGAAAAAAGCCTCTCCGTAGCTTCTTCCAATTACCGACCCCCACCAGACTGCAGCAGCTTCAACACGTTCAAGGACATTTGGAGACTGAGCGGTGTCTGGAAACTGACTTGCATAGCATGAAACGGACTTCGATTTTGTATCCCATGTGGAAGTAATATCGATGACGAAAGCTGGGCGACGCACAAGTTTCAGATGAACACACCAGTAGTAAAAGATCCGTTCTGGGTACCACGGTTCATGGGGAAGGTCACTTTTTGTGAGTTTTGACCAGAATCGTGCTGCCTCTACCAGCTTTGTTGCAGCAACATGATCCGGGTGGGCATCTATCCAATACGGAGCAAATAACCAGCGTGGGCGAAGTCGACGGATTATGCCGGCTAGTTTTCCTCTGGCGTCAAGGCTTGCACGAAGCTTTCTATTAGGAAGACCTAGGTTTTCCCTCCAATCAACTCCGAGTGCAGCTGTTGCAGCACGGGTCTCTGCTGCCCTGATTTGAGGATTTCCCAAAGGAGTAGGTTCTCCATCGGTGAGATCGAGAATGCCGACCTTCAATCCTTGAGATCTCATTAACGCGATTGTGCCACCCATACCAAGTTCGGCATCATCAGGGTGAGGCGCAACGACAAGAACGTCGAGCATGGCAGAACCTTCGAGCATTGTGTGGTGAATGTTGTTTGAAAATGATTCAACCAGCATACTCTCCAGAATGAATTACTCTGCATTCCCCACAGAATCTTCGTTAAATCCTCTAGATTCACTCTTTGAAGCTGTCTGTTCATCCACTCGCAAGGCTGCCGTTCTGTCATCTGTTGAGGCCATGCTGGAATGGGATGAGCGGACAATCATGCCTAAGAATGCGGCCTCGTATAGAAGTGAACAGGTAGCCGAAATTGCAGGTCTTGTTCATGCGAAGAGAACAGATCCAGCCCGGGGGGAGCAACTTGCCTCACTCGTAGCGAGCCAAAAAGAGACAGGCGGTTCTCCGCAGGTGCAAGCGGCCATTCGACTGATGGCAAGAGATTATGAAAAGCAGTCTCGTTTACCGAGTCGCTTGGTAACTGAATTGGCGAAGACATGTATTGATGCGCAGCAAGCGTGGGCGACGGCACGAAAAAATTCTTCATGGTCAACGCTTGCCCCGTGGTTGGAAAAAGTGTTTTCACTGAAAAAAGAGCAGGCGGCTTGTCAGTTGCC